>NZ_DASRTS010000064.1:0-87160 GCF_035655815.1 Lysobacter sp. | reverse complement strand
GCGACCTGCTGCGCCGGGCGTTCGCATCCGGGCCGCGCTGGCGGAGCTACGGCAGCCACGACGCCTCGCCGCTGCCGCCGCTCTACCCGCCGGAACGTTCCGCTCGCTGAATGCGGGCACCGCCGGCGTGGTCGGGGCGTGCTGCTCGGGTGCCCCCACACGGTTTGCTAAGCTCGGCGGGTTTTTTCTGATGGCGGCGTGGGGAGTACAGCGATGACGCAGAGCAAGGTCGATGCCGGTAAGGGCAAGCTGCCCCTGCACTGGAAGATGGCCATCGGCTTCGTTGCCGGTCTCCTGCTGGGCCTGGTCGCGCATTACACGGCCGATGCCTCGTGGGTGCATTGGGTCACGAGCAACGTGACGCAGCCGCTCGGCACGCTGTTCCTGCGCCTGATCTTCATGCTCGTGATCCCGCTGCTGTTCTCCGCGCTGGTCATGGGCGTGGCGGAGATGGGCGACGTGCGCGCGCTGGGCCGCGTCGGCTGGCGCACGCTGGGCTACACCGTGGTGGTGTCCGGCATCGCCGTGGTGCTGGGCCTGGTGCTGGTGAACTGGCTGCAGCCGGGCGCGGGCATCGATCCCGCGCGCGCGCAGCAACTGCTCAGCGAAGGCTCCGAGCGCGCCAGCGCCATCGTCAGCAGCACCGGCAGCCAGCCCAAGGGGCTGGACATGCTGATCTCCATCGTGCCGGACAACGTGGTCAAGGCCGCGGCGGACAACACCATCCTGGCGGTGATGTTCTTCGCGCTGATGCTCGGCATCGGCCTGGTGCTCACGCGCAGCAAGGCGACCGAAGCCCTGCAGCGCGGCATCGAGGGGCTGTTCGAGGTCTCGATGACGCTGATCGGGCTGGTGATCCGCCTTGCGCCGTACGCGGTGTTCTGCTTCATGTTCAACCTGGCGGCGCTGTTCGGCTGGGAACTGCTGCGCAGCCTCGGCGCGTACGTCGGCGTGGTGGTGCTGGCCCTGGCGTTGCACCTGTTCGTCGTGTACTCGCTGGTGCTGAAGTTCGCGGGCGGCTACTCGCCGGCGCGCTTCTTCAAGGGCGTGCAGGAAGCGATGGTGATGGCGTTCTCGACGGCATCGTCCAACGCGACGCTGCCCACCGCACTACGCGTCGCCGACGAGAAGCTGGGCCTGCCCAGCCGCGTGTCGCGCTTCGTGCTGACGGTCGGCGCCACCGCCAACCAGAACGGCACCGCGCTGTTCGAGGGCGTCACCGTGCTGTTCCTGGCGCAGTTCTTCGGCGTGGACCTGACGCTCACGCAGCAGGTCACGGTGATGTTCGTCTGCATCCTCGGCGGCATCGGTACCGCGGGCGTGCCGGCGGGTTCGCTGCCGGTGGTGGCGCTGATCTGCGGCATGGTCGGCGTGCCGCCGGAGGGAATCGGCCTGATCCTCGGCGTCGATCGCTTCCTCGACATGTGCCGTACCACCCTCAACGTCACCGGCGACCTAATGCTGGCCACGGTGGTTTCGAAGGGCGAGCCGGATGGGCCGGTCACGCCCGAAGCACCTGAAACGGCGGTCTGACGCGCAGTCGCCGCTCTCGCAACGGCAGGCCATGCCGGCAGATCGATCGCCCTGGCCTGATCCGCGCCGCCTGCGTGCCTTTGTGTCCTGATCCGCCGCGCCGGGGCGACATACCGGCGCGGGGGTGGGAGAATGGACGTCCGCCCGGCCCGGCGCCAGCCCGGCCCTCGCGCGACATCCTCCCCGCAGCCGAAGACCGCCCGACGCCATGACGACGCCCAGCCGCCGCGACCTTGCCAACGCCATCCGATTCCTCGCCATCGACGCGGTGCAGGCCGCCAACTCCGGCCACCCGGGCATGCCGATGGGCATGGCGGACATCGCCGAGGTGCTGTGGAACGACTACCTGCGCCACAACCCGGCCAATCCGGACTGGTTCAACCGCGACCACTTCGTGCTGTCCAACGGTCACGGCTCGATGCTGCAGTACGCGCTGCTGCACCTGGCCGGCTACGACCTGCCGATCGAGGAGCTGAAGAACTTCCGCCAGCTGCATTCGAAGACCCCGGGCCATCCGGAGAACTTCATGACGCCGGGCATCGAGACCACCACCGGTCCGCTCGGGCAGGGCTTCGCCAACTCCGTCGGCATGGCGTTGGCGGAAAAGCTGCTGGCGCAGCGCTTCAACAAGCCGGGCCTGGCGGTGGTCGACAGCCGCACCTGGGTGTTCATGGGCGACGGTTGCCTGATGGAAGGCATCTCGCACGAGGCTGCGTCGCTGGCCGGTACCTGGGGCCTGCACAAGCTGGTCGCGTTCTGGGACGACAACAAGATCTCCATCGACGGCAACACCGACGGCTGGTTCACCGACGACACGCCCAAGCGCTTCGAGGCTTACGGCTGGAACGTGGTGCGCGGCGTGGACGGGCATGACGCCGACCAGATCAAGGCCGCCATCGAGCAGGCGCTCAAGTCGACCGACAAGCCCACGCTGATCTGCTGCCGCACCACGATCGGCTTCGGTTCGCCGGGCAAGGCCGGCAAGGAGTCGTCGCACGGCGCGCCGCTGGGCAAGGACGAAGTGGTCGCCACGCGCCAGGCGCTAGGCTGGAACTACGGCGAGTTCGAGATCCCGCAGGCCATCTATGACGGCTGGCGCAAGCGCGACCACGCCGCCGAGGAAAAGGCATGGAACCGCCTGTTCGACGAATACGCCAAGCAATTCCCCGAACTGGCCGCCGAACTGACCCGCCGTTCGCGCAGCGAACTGCCGGAAGGCTTCGTTGTCGCCGCCGATGCCTACATCGCCAAGCTGCAGGCCGAGGGCCCGACCATTGCCTCGCGCAAGGCTTCGCAGATGGCGATCGAGACCTACGCGCCGCTGCTGCCTGAACTGATCGGCGGCTCGGCCGATCTGGCGCACTCCAACCTGACCCTGTGGAAGGGCAGCAAGTCGGTCGCGACCGACGACCCCAACGCCAACTACGTGTATTACGGCGTGCGCGAGTTCGCGATGACCGCCATCACCAATGGTCTGGGTCTGCACGAGTGCTTCATTCCGTATGACGCCACGTTCCTGGTGTTCAGCGACTACGCGCGCAACGCCGTGCGCATGAGCGCGCTGATGGGCGCACACGCGATCCACGTCTACACGCACGACTCCATCGGCCTGGGCGAGGACGGCCCGACGCACCAGCCGATCGAGCACCTGGCCTCGCTGCGCTACATCCCGCACAACGACCTGTGGCGTCCGTGCGATGCAGTGGAATCGGCCGCGTGCTGGAAGGCCGCGATCCTGCGCACCGACGGCCCGAGCTGCCTGATCTTCTCGCGCCAGAACCTGCAGCATCAGCCGCGCACCGCACAGCAGGTGGCCGATATCGAACGTGGCGGCTACGTGTTGAAGGATTCCAACGGCGTGCCGGAGATCATCCTCATCGCGACCGGTTCGGAAGTGGGCCTGGCGATGCAGGCCGCCGAACAGCTGGGCGACAAGGTGCGCGTGGTGTCGATGCCGTCGACCAACGTGTTCGACCGCCAGGACGCGGCCTACCGCGAATCGGTGCTGCCCAACGCCTGCCGCAAGCGCGTGGCCATCGAAGCCGGCGTCACCGGTTTCTGGCGCAAGTACGTCGGCTTGGACGGCGCGGTCATCGGCATCGATGAGTTCGGTGCCTCGGCGCCTGCCGAAAAGCTGTTCCCGTACTTCGGCTTCACCGTCGAGAAGGTGGTCGAGGCGGCGCGCGCGCTGTAAGGCATGGCTGCCATGTAGAACGAAAGAAGCGGCTTCGGCCGCTTCTTTCGTTTCCGGACGTACGATGACGTCGACCTGCCTCAGCCCGGGCAGATCGGGCCACGCACGGGCTTCATTTCGCCGCGGTCTGGTGTAGCGCCAGACTCACCAGCTTCGCCTCCAGCCTCTCGCCGAGTCCGCGCGGCGAACCCAGCGCCATGCGGTCCATCGCCTCGCGATCCAGCGCTTTCGCACTCAACGCGCGCCACACCGTGCGCAGCTTGCCACCTCGAGTGGCGGTGTTCGCCTTCAGCCACGCCAGCGCCTTCGCCAGTCGCTGTTCGACCGGTGTGAAGTCGCTGCCCAGCGGATAGTCGGGCAGGGCGCCGTTGTGACGGAACGGTTGCAGCGCCGCCTGCAGATGCATTGGCGTGTTGCGCGCGCACTTCGCCGGCGACATGAAGTCGCCGCGCAGCTTGCCAGCCTGCTTTGCCGTGTCGAGCAGTCCCTGCTGGAACCGCGCGTCCGCGATGCCGGCCATCGCGATGACGCAATCCTCATCGCTGCGCCCACGGATGTCCGCGATGCCGTACTCGCTGATGTACACGTCGCGCAGGTGCCGCGGGATGGTGGTATGGCCGTAGTTCCAGACGAAGTTGGACGTGACGCGGCCGCTGGCTTCGCGGCAGGCGCGCAGCATCAGGACCGAGCGCGCATCCGGCAGCGCGTGCCCCATGGCGACGAAGTTGTACTGGCCACCGACGCCCGACACGACGCGGCCGTCTTCCAATGCGTCAGACACCGCGGCGCCCAGTACGGTGGCCATCATGCAGGTGTTGAAGAAGCGCGCGTCGCGCCGCTGCAGGCGCTCCAGCGCTTCGTCGCCGCCGTAGAGTTCGTTGACCTCACCCACGCGCTTCATGCCGATGCCGCGTCGCACGTCGGGGGGCAGGTTGCGCAGCCACTCGTAGAACTCGGGAGAGCCCAGGTAGAACGCGCCGTGCAGGAACTCGCCCTGTTGCTCCAACATCGCCAGGTCGTGTGCGCTGGCGCCACCGGCATTGATGCGACGCATCGCGGCGGCATCGTCGACCACGCGGCGCTTGATCACACCGCATTCGACCAGCCGGCGGAAGCCCTCGTTGATCATTTCGCTGCAGCCATAGAGCCCCTGCGCGAATGGCGCCAGCGACGTGTCGTCCGCGGCGGCCGAACCCAGCGCACGCAACACCGCGCGATAGCCCTTGTTGTCGACGTGGCGCAGCACCAGCGCGTGGCACAACGCGTCGGCGAGCGCGCCGATGCCGATCTGCAAGGTGCCGCCGTCGCGCACCAGCGTGCTGGCGTGGAAGCCGATTGCGTAGTCGGCATCGGTCACGGGCTGTCGCGGCAGGCCGAACAGCTTCGGGTACGGACCGGGCGGATGCACGATGACGTCGAAGAACGACGCGTCGACGGTCGCACTGCCGCCCAGCCATGGAAGTTCAGGGTCGATCTCGGCAATCAGCATCGGACGCGGCAGCCCGCGCGCCTCGTGCGCATCGACGGTATCCAGCGTCAGGTCGGTGTTGCACGACAGCGACAGCCGCGAACCGTCCGGCGAGCGCGCGACCTTCTGCACGATCAGGTTCAGGCCGCGGTCGGCCAGCGCACGCGCGACGTGCGTGTAGTTGAGGCTCGCGTAGCGACGCTGCACCGGCAGCGAACCCAGCATGGCGCCTGATTGCAGGTAGAACTCCTCGATCTCCACGTGCGCCGGCAGTGCGTTGCGCCTGAGCGCCTGCACGTAGGCCAGGCGCGGAAAGTCGGCGCCGAAGTGACGCTCGACGAACGGCTTGACGAAGCGTGCCTCCAGCCCCTTGCCGCCGTCGGGCGGATCGAGCGACAGCGCCGTGCACAGATGGAGCGGGCGCGACGGATCGTTCTCGACGCGCGCGTACAGCGCGTTGAGCAGCCGGTGCGGTTTGCCCAGGCCCAGCGGCGCGCCGACCTTCAGCGGACCGCGGATGCGCGAGAGCAGCAGGTCGACCGCCGCATCGAGCGAGTCGAGGAGGATGGGGGCAGGGCGTTCGCTCATCGCGAAAGGGTATCCGTTTTCGTGCGCGCCGTTGCCGGCGCCGGATCAGCCGACGGTGTGCACTTCGTCGGCGATGCGGCGGACTTCGTCGGGCAGGTGGCTGACGTAGATCATCGGCAGCGCGGTCTCGTCGCGGACGCGCTGCAGGTATGGAAGCAGTTCGTCGCGACGGCCCATATCGAGGGCCGACAGTGGCTCGTCCAGCAGCAGGATCCGCGGCTGCGAGAGCAGTGCGCGTCCGATCGCGACGCGCTGCATTTCTCCGCCGGACAGGCCGGCGATGCGGCGCCGGAGCAGCGCGCCGATGCCCAGCAGTTCGACGATCGCGGCCAGATCGAAGCGCGGTTGCTCGCGCGCGGCGCCGTGGAAGCCGTAGAGCAGGTTGTGGCGCACGTCGAGGTGCGGGAACAGCCGCACGTCCTGGAACACGTAACCGATGCGGCGCTGGTGGACCGGCACGTCGATGCCGCGTTCCGCATCGAACAGCGTGCGCCCGGCAATGGCGATGCGCCCGCGTTGCGGCGTCACCAGGCCGGCAATGGCGAGCAGTACCGAGCTTTTACCGGCGCCCGACTCGCCTACCAGGGCCAGCACGCGACGGTCGCTACGGATTCCGACTTTGCGACGGAAGGTCCCGCGCTGCAGTTCGATGTCGATCAGGAACGTCGGTTCGGACACGGCGCTCATGCTTCGCCTCCGCGACGCTGGCGCTGCACCAGCCATTCGGACACCAGCACGGCCGCGAACGAGATCGCCACCGCCACGGCGGTGAGCCGCCAGATGCCGGCCTCGCCACCGGGCACCTGCATCAGCCCGTAGATCGCCGACGACAGCGTCTGCGTCTCGCCGGGAATGCTCGACACGAAAGTGATGGTGGCGCCGAACTCGCCCAGGGCTTTGGCGAAGGCGAGCACGGAACCGGCGATGACGCCCGGTGCGGCGAGCGGCAACGTCATGGTGAAGAACACGCGCCACGGGTTCGCACCCAGCGTGGCGGCCGCCTGTTCTAGGCGTCGGTCCACGTTTTCGATCGAAAGCCGGATCGCACGCACCATCAATGGGAAACCCATGATCGCGCTGGCGAGCGCGGCGCCAGTCCAGCGGAAGGCGAAGCTGAAACCGAGGTGTTCCTGCAGGAACGCACCAACCGGGCCTTGCATGCCGAAGAGCACCAGCAGCACGTAACCCGTCACCACCGGCGGAAGCACCAGCGGCAGCACCAGCACGGTGTCCAGCAGCAGCTTTCCCGGAAACGACGTGCGTGCCAGCAGCCAGCCCAGCGCGATGCCGAACGGCAGGCTGCACAGCACGGCCGCCAGCGCCACCTTCAGGCTGAGCGCGATCGCGGTGAGTTCCGCCGGACTGAACTCGAACATGCGTCAGCGGGGCTGCGTGAATCCGTGGCGACGAAAGATGGCGGCCGCCGTGGTGCCCTGCAACCACTGCAGGAAATCCGGTGCGCGCGGATGCGCACTCGCCTTCAGCCGGGCCGCCGGATAGACGATGGGCGAATGCGTTTTGGCCGGGAACGTGCCGAGCACGCGCACGCGCGGTTCGGCCCTGGCGTCGCTGGCGTACACCACGCCCAGCGGTGCTTCGCCACGCGCGACCAGCATCAGCGCGGCGCGGACGTTCTCCGTTTCCGCCACGCGCGGCGACAGCGCGGGCCACATGCCCAGCGAGGTGAACGCGGCCTTCGCGTATTTGCCTGCGGGGACGCTGGCGGTGAGCGCGAGTGCGATGCGTCCATCGCCCAGCAGCGGGCGCAGGTCCAGGCCGGGCTTCAATGCCACTGCGCGCGCGGGGCTGCCAGACGGTGCGATCAGCACCAGCGAATTCCCAAGCAGATTTCGGCGCGACGCTACATCCAGCAGGTCGCGCTGCTGCAGGTAATCCATCCAGTCCAGGTCCGCCGAGACAAATACGTCGGCCGGCGCGCCCTGCTCGATCTGTCGCGCCAGCGTGGAACTGGCCGCATACGATACGCGCACCGGCTGGCCTGTGGCTTTGCTATAGGCAGCGGCGGCTTCGTCGAGCGACTCCTTCATGCTCGCCGCCGCGAACACGGTCAACGGCGTGCCGGGCGAAGGCTGCGCGGCGCCGGCGGTCGCTGCGAACGCCATCGCGCACAGCAACAGCGCGCGGAAGAGAAGGCTCATGGGCAGTGGGTGTGCAGGCGGAAAGTGGGCGGTCGTCTCATCCGCTTCGCACGGCGAAGCGGCCAAGCCGAGAGCCTGCCAGCATCGCGGCGACGAATACAACCGCTTGCGTCGTACCGTGGGCGAGATTCGCCAGCGCGGGCCCAGGGCAGTAGCCCGCCAGGCCCCAGCCGACGCCGAACAACACGCTGCCTCCCAGCAGGCGCGCATCGACGTTCCGGGCCGGCGGCGCGGGCAGCGGTTGTGCATCGAGTGTGCAGCCGCGCCGACGCAGCCACGCAAATCCCGGCACCGATACCGCGAGGGCGGCGCCCATCACCAGTGCGAGCGATGGATCCCAGTCGCCGGCCACGTCGAGGAAGTTGAGCACCTTGTATGGATCGGTCATGCCGGAAATCGCCAGTCCGGCACCGAACAGGACGCCGGCGATCGCCGCGTGGGCCACGCGCTTCATGCGAGACCTCCGAATACGTGGCGGACCACGAACACGGTGCCCATTGCCACAGCCATGAACACCGCGACGGCCCACAGCGAACGCCGAGAGAAGCGCGCCAGGCCGCAGATGCCATGGCCACTGGTGCAGCCGTTGCCCAGCCGCGTACCGAAGCCGACGAGCAATCCGGCCAGCGCCAGCCACGGCCAGGGAAATCCGTCGCGGCGGGGTACGTCCACCAGGGCGAACCAGGCCGCTGCGCCGACGATCAGTCCCAGCAGGAACGCCAAGCGCCAGCCACGTCCTTCCGGCTGGTCGACGGCTGCATTGAGGATGCCGCTGACGCCAGCGATGCGCCCCAGCGTGGCGAGCAGCCAGACCGCAGCCAGGCCGATCAGTGCGCCGCCGATCAGCGCCGAAACGGGTGTGAACGCAGTAGGCATGGCGCGATCAGAATTGGTCGAGCGGAATGCGCAAGTAGCGCACGCCGTTGTCGTCGGCCTCGGGCAATGCACCCGCGCGGATGTTGGTCTGCACGGCGGGCAGGATCAGCGCCGGCATCGGCAACGTCGCATCACGCGCCTGCCGCATCGCCACGAACTCATCCTCCGCGATGCCGTCGTGTACGTGGATGTTTTCGCGCCTCTGCGTGCCGAGCGTGGTTTCGCACGCGACCTCGCGCCCTCCGGGGCCGTAGTCGTGGCAAACGAACACGCGCGTCTCGTCCGGCAGCGTGTCGTACAGCCGGCGGATCGAACGGAACAGCGTCCGCGCATCGCCACCCGGAAAATCGCAGCGCGCGGTGCCGCCATCGGGCATGAAGAGCGAATCGCCGGTGAACAGCGCGTCGCCGATCAGATAGGCATTGCTGTCGCTGGTGTGGCCGGGAACCGCGATGGCCTGCGCATCCAGCGTCCCGATCGCGAAGCGCTCGCCATCTTCGAACAAATGGTCGAACTGCGATCCATCGACCGGGAAGTGCTCGCCCAGGTTGAAGATCGGCCGGAACGTCTTCTGCACGTCGCGGATTCCCTGGCCGATGGCGAGCGTCGCGGCGGGCCAATGCACCGACTTGAGCCAATGACCGGCGCTGAGGTGATCGGCGTGCGCGTGCGTCTCGAGAATCCAGCGCACTTCCAGTCCCTTCGCGACGACATGGTCGACCAGCCGCTGCGCGGCCGATGTCGAGGTGCGCGCGGCCTTGGGGTCGAAATCCAGCACCGGGTCGATCACTGCGGCCACCCGGCCATCGCTCACCACGTACGACCACGTGTTGCTGTCGGCGTGGAAGAACGGCTCGACGTCCGGTGGAGCGGGGCGGATGGTCATGGCGGCCTCCGGTCTCTGAATTAGACAATTCTAATTTAGCAAGTTACGATTTACGAGACACGTCAACGATGACTGCCACCGTGCCCCGCACCGCCCGCGTTCCAAAAATCTCTCCGCCCGTCCGTGACATGCAGGCGCATGCGGCCGAGGCGGCGTCGCTGCTGCGCTCCATCGCCAACGAACAGCGGTTGCTGATCCTGTGCCACCTGGTCGAGGGCGAACTGGGCGTCGGCGCGCTGCAGGCACGCCTGGAGTTGTCTCAGTCGGCGCTTTCACAGCATCTGGCCGTGCTGCGCGACGCCGGTCTGGTCGAGGCGCGGCGCGACGGATTGCAGGTGTTCTACTCGATCCTGCCGGGGCCCGCGCAGCGGGTCATGGCCACCCTTCATGCGATCTACTGCGGAGGTGAACGATGAAAGCCACACGGATGGGCCTGGTCCTGTGCGGACTGGTCGTCAACGCCACCGGCATGCCGCCAGCCGCAATCGCCCAGGAGCCCAGTTCCATGCAGATGGCCGACGCACTCGCCGTGCCCAACCTCCGACGACCGAATGACCGGATCCTCAGCGGCGGCCAGCCCGGCCCAGAGGCGTGGCGGCGTCTCGCTGCCAACGGCGTCACGACGGTCATCAACCTGCGGCCGGCTGCAGAGATGAACGGTCGCAACGAAGCCTCCGAGGTGACGGCGGAAGGAATGTCCTACCTGGAGATCCCAGTGTCAGGCGCCGTCGACATCACGACCGCCAACGGCACTGCGCTCTGGCGCGCAATCCACGACGCACCCGGGGCCGTGCTGGTCCATTGCGCATCGGGCAACCGCGTCGGCGCGCTGCTGGCGATCGGTGCCGCCCGCGAGGGTGGCATGGCTAAGCGCGAAGCACTCGAGTTCGGCAAGTCCGCAGGGCTCTCGAATGCGGAGCCCCGCGTGCGCGAAGTGCTGAAGCGGCCTGCCGAGTGATCAACCGCCCAGCGCGGCGTTGAGCGTCGCGGCCAGCTGCGTGCCGGCGATTCGCAACTGCGATTCGGCCGTCGGGCGCCAGGTGTCGAGGTAGTCTTGACCGATCACGGCTCTCGACGGATACAGCCCGGGCCGGACTGCAATGCGGCACGAGGCTTCGGCCCATTCGATCGACGCAGGCGGCAGCGGCGAGCGCGGCAGCTTCACCGCCAGCGGCATCGCCCGCAGGCGCTGCAGCCATGCGGCTTCGTCCAGTCCGGCCGCGTTGAGCATGCCGCTGTCCCACAGCGAGTGCAGGTTGGTGCCCTTGCCGTTCAGATTGACCTGCACGTCGTTGCCGCCCTTGTCACGGCCGTAGCCCGCATGCAGCGGTTGGTGCACGTCGCCGACGAAGTGCACGACGAACTTGAGCGCCTGCAGGCGTTCGGCCTGTGGGCGTGAACGATCGGCGAGGATCTTCGTCTGCATGCGGATTGCCTCGACGACGCAATCGCCGTTCGGACAGTGCTTCGCCTGAAGGTAATGGCAGTCGTCCTCGGCGATGTTCACGTAATGCCACTTGCTGCTGCGCTTGCCCAGGTCGGGGTCGTGCTCGCGCAGCTCGTCGGCCCAACTCGCGATCCCCGGCAACGTGGGGTCGGGCTCGCCCTGCAGCAGGCGTTCGATTTCCGCGCGGGTGGCGGGCTTGAGGTCGTCCCACGCGAGTGCGGCGACGAGCCGGTGCCCGAGTCGTCCCCACGCGGAGGCTTCGCCGGGAGCGGCAAGGACAGCGACAAGGACGAGGGAAGTGGCAAAAAAGAGGGGACGAGTCATGCCGGCCACTTTAGCCGACACGACCCGTCCCCAAACTTGCCGGGCCTGCGCTTTGGCGGGCCCGCAAGATCACGCGCGATCAGAACTTCATGACGTAGGCGGCGCCGTACACGATCGGATCGATGTTCACGGTGCCGATGTCAGTGCCGTCCAGCTTCACGTCGGTGTCAATGTCGATCCAGCGTGCGTCGACGCGGATGGCGCTGCGCTCGCCGACGGCGAAGTCGATGCCCGCATGCGCGGCCAGACCCCAGGAGTCGTCCAGCTTCAGCTTGCTGCCTTCCAGCGCGCCGCGGGTGTCTTCGCTGAAGAAGGCGGTGTAGTTGACACCGGCACCGATGAACGGCGAGACCTTGCCCTTGCTGTTGAAGTGGTACTGCAGCGAAACGGTCGGCGGCAGCTGCTTGGTGCTGCCCACGGTGCCCAGGCCATCGATGGAGATGTCGTGCTCGAACGGCCACGCGGCGATCACTTCGATGCCCAGGTTGTCGCGGACGAAATACTCGAACGTCAGGGTCGGCTTGACGTCGGTATCGACGTCGACCTTGAGCGCGCCGTCGACCAGACTGCCGTTGTCGGACTTCGGGTCGACCGCATGGACGCCGACACCGAGCGTCCAGTCGCCCGCGGACTGGGCGAAGGCCGGCATGGCCGCGGCGCCGAGGGCAAGGGCCAGGGCGCTGGTGATCAGGGTCTTTTGCATGATGGAGCCTCTGTTGGGAAGGGCCCCAGTTTCGTGATCGGAACCTGCCGTCACCTTGATCGGTGTCAATTCAGGCTAGCCGCGCGGAACACGCCCGCAAGGCGCGCCTGTTAGAATGACGGCCCGTCCACCCGCCGCGCCGGGCGCGGCCGCAGGAGCTAGCAAGCTATGACCATCAAGGTTGGTATCAACGGCTTCGGCCGCATCGGGCGCAACGTGCTGCGCTCGGCCGTGCAGAACTTCGCCGGCGAGATCGAGATCGTCGCGATCAACGACCTGCTGGAGCCGGAGTACCTGGCCTACATGCTGCGCTACGACTCCGTGCACGGCCGCTTCAAGGCCGACGTCTCGGTGGAGGGCAACACGCTCATCGTCAACGGCAAGAAGATCCGCCTGACGCAGGAGAAGGATCCGGCCAACCTGAAGTGGAACGAAGTCGGCGCCGACATCGTCATCGAGTCGACCGGGCTGTTCCTGACCAAGGAAACCTGCCAGAAGCACCTCGACGCCGGCGCGAAGAAGGTGATCCAGTCGGCGCCGTCGAAGGACGACACGCCGATGTTCGTCTACGGCGTGAACCACACCAAGTACAACGGCGAGGCGATCATCTCCAACGCTTCGTGCACCACCAACTGCCTGGCGCCGCTGGCCAAGGTGCTGCACGACAAGTGGGGCATCAAGCGCGGCCTGATGACCACCGTGCATGCCACCACCGCAACGCAGAAGACCGTCGATGGTCCGAGCAACAAGGACTGGCGCGGCGGCCGCGGCATCCTGGAGAACATCATCCCGTCCAGCACCGGCGCGGCCAAGGCCGTCGGCGTGGTGATTCCGGAGCTGAACAAGAAGCTCACCGGCATGTCGTTCCGCGTGCCGACGTCCGACGTCTCGGTCGTCGACCTGACCGTCGAGCTCGAGAAGTCCGCGACGTACGAGGAAATCTGCGCGGAAATGAAGGCGCAGTCGGAAGGCGCGCTGAAGGGCATCCTGGGTTACACCGAGGACAAGGTCGTCGCGACCGACTTCCGCGGCGATGCGCGCACCTCGATCTTCGATGCCGAGGCCGGCATCGCCCTGGATGGCACGTTCATCAAGCTGGTGAGCTGGTACGACAACGAGTGGGGCTATTCCAACAAGTGCCTGGAAATGGCCAAGGTCGTTGCCGCGAAGTAATCGCGAAAACGAGCGCGACACAGCAGGGGCCGGCGATTGCCGGCCCCTTGTTTTTCATGGCTTCTGGCCACATTGAACAGGCATGAACGAGACACGCGATTCCGGCGCTCCTGCGGAGGCCGTCGAACTCACGCAGGCGCAGCTGGCCGAACTGGTCGACCGCTTCTACGAGCAGGTGCGCGTGGATCCGGAACTCGGCCCGGTATTCAACGCGGCCATCGACGACTGGCCCGAGCACAAGCGCATGCTCACGGAATTCTGGTCGTCCGTCGCGCTGGGCACGCGCAGCTATCGCGGCAATCCGATGGCGGCACATCGGCCGCACCCGATTCGTGCTGAACACTTCGACCGCTGGCTTTCGCTTTGGCGCCAGACCGTGAGCGAGGTACTGCCGGCCGAACACGTGGAGCGCATGGTCGGCTACGCGGAAAAGATCGGCTACAGCCTGCGTTACGGGCTGGGCCTGAAGGACAAGGCCGGCACGAAGCCGCTGGGTCTGCCCATCGCGGCTCCGCGCTGACGCATGCCGCGGCTCAGAAGGCCGCGTCGAACGAAACCTCGCCCTCGACGCCGACCTGGTAGGCGGACACTCGGCGCTCGAAGAAGTTGGTCACTTCCTGCACGTCCTGCAGGTCCATGAACGCGAACGGGTTGGATGCGCCGAAGTGCCGCTCCATGCCCAGCTGTACCAGTCGCTGGTCCGCGCAGTACTGCAGGTACTGGCGCATGTCCTTGGGCGACAGACCGGCGACGCCGCCGGACAGCACGTCCTGGGCGAACTGCATCTCGCACTCCACGGCGTCCTCCAGCATCTGCACGACCTGCCGCTGCAGTTCGTCGTCGAACAGGCCCGGCTCCTCGCTGCGCGCGGTACGGATCACCTCGAACGCGAACGCCATGTGGCAGCTCTCGTCGCGGAACACCCAGTTCGTACCCGACGCCAGCCCGTGCAGCAGTCCTCGCGAACGCAAGTAGTACACGTAGGCGAAGGCGGCGAAGAAGAACAGGCCTTCGATGCAGCAGGCGAAGCAGATCAGGTTGAGCAGGAACTGTCGGCGCTGCGCGGTGGTTTCGATACGTTGCAGGTTCTGGATCGAATCGATCCACTTGAAGCAGAACTCGGCCTTCGCGCGGATCGACGGAATGTTCTCCACCGCCGCGAACGCCTTCGCGCGCGCGACTGGATCGGGCAGGTAGGTGTCCAGCAGCGTGAGGTAGAACTGCACGTGTAGCGCTTCCTCGTACAACTGGCGCGACAGGTACATTCGCGCTTCGGGCGCGTTGATGTGCTGGTACAGGTTCAGCACGAGGTTGTTGGCGACGATCGAATCGCCCGTGGCGAAGAACGCGACCAGGCGCTCGATCAGATGGCGTTCGGCCGGGCCGAGCTTGTGCTTGAGATCGTTGACGTCGAGCGAAAAGTCGACCTCTTCCACGGTCCAGGTGTTGCGGATCGCGTCGCGATACATCTCGTAGAACTGCGGATAACGCATCGGCCGCAAGGTGAGGTCGAAGCCTGGGTCGAGGAGGCGGTTGTGGTCGGTCATGGCGGGCCCTGAGGATCGTTTCGTTGGGGCCTTGCCCTTCAGCGGCGCAGCGGTGACGTCGCGAGGGGAGGGAGGCAGGCCGCGTCGCGCGCGCCGGCTAAAGGGCAAGGAAAGGGGAGCGTCGTCATCCCCGCGAAAGCGGGGATCCAGTGACTCTTCGAGCGTTGAAGGCGCTGGATTCCGACTTTCGCAGGAATGACGACGGATCGGTTACTGGCACGCCTCGCAGGCTTCGGGGTTTTCCAGCGAGCAGGCGATGGCTTCGGTCGGCGTGTAGTCGGACTTTGGCGCCTGCACTGCCGCACCGCTCACCGTCGCCTTCGCGATCTTCGTCGCCGGTCGCGAGCGCAGGTAGTAGGTGGTCTTCAGGCCCTTCTTCCACGCGTACATGTACATCGACGACAGCTGGCCGATGTTCGGGCTTTCGATGAACAGGTTGAGCGACTGGCTCTGGTCGATGAAGGCGCCGCGGTCGGCGGCCATGTCGATGAGCGAACGCATCGGCAGTTCCCATGCGGTGCGGTAAATCGCGCGCAACGATTCGGGAACCTCCTCGATGCCGTGGATCGATCCTTCCGCCATCTTGATGCGGTCGCGCAGTTCCGGCGTCCACAGGCCGAGTGTCTTGAGCTCCTCGACAAGGTAACGGTTGACCACCAGGAAGTCGCCCGACAACGTCTCGCGCTTGAACAGGTTCGACACCTGCGGTTCGATGCACTCGTAGCAGCCGGCGATGGACGCGATGGTCGCCGTCGGCGCGATCGCGATGAGCAGTGAATTGCGCAGCCCATGCTCGCGGATCCGGGCACGCAGGCCGTCCCAGCGATCGTTGTCTTCCGGTGTGACACCCCAGCGTCGAACTGCAACTCGCCCTGTGCGGCGCGCGTGTCCTCGAAGCCGGGATGACGGCCGCGCTCCATCGCCAGCTCGCTGGAAGCCGACAACGCGTGGAAGTAGATCGCTTCGGCGATCATCTTCGAGAGGTTGCGCGCCGGCTCGGAGTCGAACGGCAGGCGCAGCTTGAAGAACACGTCCTGCAGGCCCATCACGCCCAGGCCGACCGGCCGCCATTTCAGGTTCGCGCGGCGTGCGGTTTCGATCGGGTAGTAGTTGAGGTCGATCACGCGGTCGAGCTGGCGCACCGCAAGTCGCACCGTCTCGGCGAGCTTGTCGAAGTCGAAGCGTCCGGCTTCGCCATGCACCGGGCCCTCTTCGAAAAGTTCGACGTGATGCGACAGGTTGATCGATCCCAGGTTGCACACCGCGGTTTCCTCCTGCGAGGTCACCTCCAGGATCTCGGTGCACAGGTTCGACAGATGCACGACGTTGCCGTCGCGCAGCGTCTGGTTGCAGGCGCGGTTGGACTTGTCCTTGAAGTTCATCCAGCCGTTTCCGGTCTGCGCGAGCGTGCGCATCATCCGCGCGTACAGGTCGCGTGCCTTCACCTGCTTCACCGCCAGTCCGGCGGCTTCCGCCGCGCGATACGCGCGTTCGAATGCCTCGCCCCACAGGTCGGTCAGCTGCGGCACCCTGGCAGGATCGAACAGCGACCATTCCGCGTCGGCCTCGACGCGCCGCATGAATTCGTCCGGAATCCAGTTGGCCAGGTTGAGGTTATGCGTGCGGCGCGCCTCATCGCCGGTGTTGTCGCGCAGTTCGAGGAATTCCTCCACGTCCGCATGCCACGGCTCCAGGTACACACAGGCCGCGCCCTTGCGCTTGCCGCCCTGGTTCACCGCCGCCACCGACGCATCCAGCGTCTTCAGCCACGGCACGATGCCGTTGCTCAGACCGTTGGTGGAGCGGATCAGCGAGCCACGCGAACGCACGCGCGTGTATGAAAGCCCGATGCCGCCGCTGAACTTGCTCAGCTTCGCCACGTCCATGTAGCGCCTGTAGATGCCTTCCAGCGAATCCTCGGGCGAATCGAGCAGGAAGCAGCTGGAGAGCTGCTCGTGCGTGGTGCCGGAGTTGAACAGCGTCGGCGAGGACGGAATGTAGTCCAGCTGCGCCATGCGCCGGTACAGCGCCAACGCTTCGCCGACGTCTTCGCTCAGAGCGCAGGCGATGCGCAGGAAGAACTGCTGCGGTGTCTCGATCACGGTGCGCGCGGTGGGGTGGCGCAACAGGTAGCGGTCGTACAGCGTGCGCAGGCCGAAGTAGTCGAAGCGCTGGTTGAGCGTGTGGTCGATGGCGTCGTTGAGCTTGCGCGCGTTGGCCTGCACGAACGACAGCAGGCGGTCGTTGATCAGCCCCAGTTCGTGCCCGCGCTGCACGGACTGCGAGAAGGCGTGGATCTCCAGCGTCGCCACTTCCTTCTCGATCACACCCGCGAGCAGGCGCGCGGCGAGGCGGCCGTACTCGGGTTCCTCGGCGGTGAGCAGCGCTGCGGTGCGGATCGACAGTTCATCGAGTTCGCGCGTGCTCGCGCCGTCGTACAGGCCGGAGATGGTGCGCGTGGCCACGCGCATCGGATCGACGGCGAACAGACCTTCGCAGTTGCGCGTCACCGCGCGCACGATCTTGTTGAGGTCGACGGGCTCGCGTCGGCCGCTGCGCTTGGTCACCGTCATGGTGAGGTTGGCGGCGGGCGGGGTCAGTGCGAAGCCCGGCGGCACCTCCGCAGGAGCCAGTTTGCTGGCGACAGAGGCATCGTCATGGTCCGGGTCGCCAGCAAGCTGGCTCCTACGGTCCAAGGTCGGGGTGGTGGTGGTCATGTCTGGCTCCTGTGCATGGCGCACGGTCGCCGCCCTTCCCTCGAAGGGCGACGCGGGCGCGGAAGCCCGGAGCATGAGAACGGGGTGTCGCGCAGCCCGAGACGGACGGCGCGGCAGCGGCGAAGTCGTCAACGACACGCCGATACCGATGCGACACCGACCGTCTTCCCTCCGAAGACTCCCTGGCCGGTCACCGCGCGGTGTGCAACGCGCGGTTGTCGGCAGGTCTTCGGGCTCGGGACGAGACGCCGGTGCGTTCCGGCGTCGCCTACCGGTGGCCGCTTCCCAGGCTGTGCACCCAGTGCCATGACCACCTTCGTTTCCCATACCGCTGCGGGGCAGCGCCGGCCTTGGACGTCCTCGCAACACGAGGTGTCCGCACCGGCTTCCCTTTTAATCCGCCCGGTGGGGCGGCACCGACGGGCACAACATAGTGGGGGTATGGGCATCCGTCAACGCAAAATGTTGTGGATAACTGCGCCGACGCCGACTGGACTGCGTTTGCGGCCATGGTGAATGGCGGGGACAATGTGCGGCGATACGGCAGTCGCTGCCGTCCCGCTGCAAAACCCATCCCCTCCCGACCCTCCCTTCGCAGGAGGGCTTTTCCTTCCGTCATGGAAGGCTCAAAGGTGAAGCCCATGTCCATCGTCCGCATGACCGACCTCGACCTCGCCGGCAAGCGCGTGCTGATCCGCGAAGACCTCAACGTTCCCATCGAGGACGGACGCATCACCTCCGAGCAGCGCATCACCGCGGCCCTGCCAACGATGAAGCTGGCGCTGGAGAAGGACGCGGCGGTGATGGTGACTTCGCACCTGGGCCGGCCGAAGGAAGGCACCTGGACGCAGGAGGACTCGCTGGCTCCGGTGGCCAGGCGCCTGTCCGAACTGCTCGGCATCGAAGTGCCGCTGGTGAAGGACTGGGTGGATGGCGTCGATGTAAAGCCGGGCCAGCTGGTGCTGCTGGAGAACTGCCGCATGAACGTCGGCGAGGGCAAGGACGACGAGGCGCTGTCGAAGAAGTACGCGGCGTTGTGCGACGTGTACGTCATGGACGCATTCGGTACCGCGCATCGCGCGCAGGCCTCCACGCACGGTGCGATCAAGCATGCCAAGGTCGCGTGCGGCGGACCGCTGCTGATGGCCGAGCTGGACGCGCTGGCCAAGGCCCTCGACAACCCGGCGCGCCCGCTGCTGGCCATCGTCGCCGGCAGCAAGGTCTCGACCAAGCTCGAGCTGCTCTCCTCGCTGGTCGGCAAGGTCGACCAGCTGATCGTCGGCGGCGGCATCGCCAACACCTTCATCGCCGCGCTGGGTCATGGCGTGGGCAAGTCGCTGGTCGAAACCGACCTCATCGACACCGCGAAGAAGATCATGGCCGACGCGCAGGCACGCGGCGCCAGCATCCCGTTGCCGGTGGACGTGGTGGTCGCGCCGAAGTTCGCGGCGGACGCACCCGCGACGATCAAGGGCGTCGACCAGGTCGGCGAGGACGACATGATCCTGGACATCGGCCCGGAGACCGCGTCGAAGTACGCGCTGATGATCGAAGACGCGGGCACGGTGGTGTGGAACGGCCCGGTCGGCGTGTTCGAATTCGACGCCTTCGGCCGCGGCACCGAAACCGTTGCCCACGCGATCGCCGAATCGAAGGCGTTCTCCATCGCCGGCGGCGGCGACACACTGGCGGCCGTGGACAAGTACGGCATCGGGAACGACGTCTCGTACATCTCCACCGGCGGCGGCGCGTTCCTGGAGTTCCTGGAAGGCAAGGAACTGCCGGCAGTGGCCGCGTTGAAGGCGCGCGCCTGATCAGCCCCTCGTCGGAAGGGACGTGTCGCGCGACTGCACCGAACCCGCCGCGATGCGGCTCGCAACCCCTCCCCAACCCTCCCCTGCAAGCAGGGGAGGGAGTTCCGATCGCAACACGGGATCACACATGACCACGCTTTTCTTCGACATGGACGGGACGCTGATCGATTCGGCGGTCGGCATCACGCGCTGCGTCGAGTACGCGCTGGTGAAGATGGGGCTGCCGGTACCGGCCGAATCCGAGCTGCGCCGCTGGATCGGCCCGGCGCTGCGGACGAGCTTCGGCCCGCTGCTCAACGACCCGGTGCGCGTCGAGGAGGCCGTGCTGCATTACCGCGATCGTTTCGAGGCGCAAGGCTGGTCTGAGCATGAAATCTACGCGGGCATCAGCGAGACCATCGAATCGCTGCATGCCGCTGGTCATCGCCTGGCGGTGGTCACGGCGAAGAACGAGCCGCATGCGCGCAAGATCGTCGAGCACCTGCCGTTCGGCCATCGTTTCGTCGACGTGGTCGGCGCCACGCCGGACGGCCGCATCAGCCACAAGGACCAGCTGATCGCAGAGGCGCTGCAGCGCTTCGGTATCGCTGCCGACGAATGCTGGATGATCGGCGACCGCCGCATGGACATCGAAGGCGCACGCCACCACGGCATGCGCAACGTCGGCGTGCTGTGGGGCTTCGGCGGCGAGGCGGAACTGCGCGAGGCCGGTGCCCTGCATCTGGCTACCACGCCCGAAGAACTGCCGCGCCTGCTCGCGGCCTGACCCGCGCGGCGCGATCCGTGGCGAGGCGCCCACGCGCGCCTCGCGACACCGGGTGGTCTGCTTTTACCGTGTGAATTTCAGACCACTTGCGTGAATGCGCCGCGGTATGGCGAAGGTGCGCCGCGGTTCAATTCGAAAGTACGAACAGCTGTGCTAGCGTCGCAGGATTCACGGACCTGCCTTCGCAATGACGACCAAACGCCGCACCAAGATCCTTGCCACGCTGGGCCCCGCGACCGATCCGCCGGGCGTTCTGGATTCACTCCTCGTCGCGGGCGTCGACGTCGTCCGCCTCAATTTCTCGCACGGCGATCCGTCCTCGCAGATCGCGCGCGCCAATGCCGTGCGCGAAGCCGCGCAGCGCGTGGGCGTGGAAGTCGGCATCCTGGCCGACCTGCCGGGGCCGAAGATCCGCATCGAACGTTTCGCCGAAGGCCGCGTGCTGCTCAAGATGGGCGACCGCTTCGACCTCGTCGCCAGCGCGGACGCACCGCCCGGCAACCTGCGCGAGGTCGGCGTGAGCTACCTCGGGCTGCCCAACGACGTGCGTCCCGGCGACGTGCTGCTGCTCGACGACGGCCTGCTGCAGTTGCGCGTGGGCGCGGTGGAGGGCGAGCGCATCGTCACCACCGTGCTCAACGACGGCGTGCTGTCCGACCGCAAGGGACTCAACAAGCAGGGCGGCGGTCTGTCGCTGGGCGCACTGACCGAGCGCGACAAGGAACTGATCAAGGTTGCGGCCGAACTCGGCGCGGACTTCATCGCCGTGTCGTTCTGCCGCAATGCCGACGACATGAACGAGGCGCGCCGCATCGCCCGGGAAAACGGCAGCGATGCCGCGCTGGTCGCCAAGGTCGAGCGCGCCGAGGCCATCGAGAACCTGTCGGAAATCGTCGACGCCAGCGACGTGGTGATGGTTGCGCGTGGCGATCTGGGGGTGGAGATCGGCGACGCCGAGCTGCCCGGTCTGCAGAAGAAGATCATCCGCGAGGCGCTGGAGCGCAACAAGGTCGTCATCACCGCGACGCAGATGCTTCAGTCGATGGTCGACAGTCCGATCCCGACGCGCGCGGAAGTGCTGGACGTCGCCAACGCCGTCATCGACGGCACCGACGCGGTGATGCTGTCGCAGGAATCCGCGGCCGGTCGCTATCCGGTCAAGGCGGTCGAGGCGATGGCGCGCATCTGCCTGGGCGCCGAACGCCAGTTCGATCACGACACCGACTTCGAAGCCGCGCCGCGCAACCTGGAACGTGCCGACCAGGCCATCGCCATGGCGGCGATGTTCCTGTCCGAACACATCGGCGTGCGCGCCATCGTCGCGATGACCGAATCGGGCGGCACCGCACGCTTCCTGTCACGCTTCCGCGCGCAGGTGCCGATCTACGCGATGTCGCGCCACGACGGTGCGCGCCGCCGCATGCGCCTGATGCGCGACGTGGTCGCCTACGCGTTCGACAGCCGCGGCCTGACCTCGCGCGATGCCGCGCGCAAGGCGGTCAAGGAACTGTTCGAACAGGACCTGCTCAGCGTCGGCGACCGCGTGATGTTCACCAGCGGCGACCACATGGAGCGCCATGGCGCCACCAACACCCTGCGCCTGCTGCAGGTGGGCGAGGGCGGCGTCGCGGAGGGGCTGGGCGAACTCTGACCCGTGCTTGCGTCACGGCGCGACCGGTCGCGTCGTGACGCCACCTCCAGGCACGGTTAGTCGTCCACGCCATGAAAACGCATACATCCCAAGTGGTATTGAATTCCGGGGTGTGTGGTCTGCAAGTATTTGATTTCGTGTGGTCTTGAGCAGCCCTTAACGGTGTGCTCGGGCTATAATCACGGGCTTCCCACCGCTCCCGCAGGACGTCCAATGAGCATCGAACAGCTTGCCGAAACCGCCCAGGCCATGGTGGCCCCGGGCAAGGGCATCATCGCCATCGATGAGTCCACCTCGACCATTGCCAAGCGCTTCGCCGGCGTCGGCATCGAGAACACCGAGGAAAACCGCCGCGCCTACCGCGAGCTGCTGCTCACCACGCCCAAGCTGAGCGATTACATCTCCGGCGCCATCCTGTTCGACGAGACGATCCGCCAGTCCACCAAGGCCGGCCAGCCGTTCGCGCAGTACATGAGCGAGCACGGCATGATCCCGGGCATCAAGGTGGACAAGGGCACGCACAACCTGGCCGGTTTCCCGGGCGAGGTGGTGACCGAGGGTCTGGACGGCCTGCGCGCTCGCCTGGAGGAGTACTACCGCCTGGGCGCCCGCTTCGCCAAGTGGCGCGCGGTCATCAACATCGGTGAGGACATTCCGTCGGGTACCTGCATCGATGCCAACACCCATGCGCTGGCCCGCTACGCCGCGCTGTGCCAGGAGCAGGGCTTGGTGCCGATGGTGGAGCCGGAAGTGATCATGGACGGCAGCCATGACATCGAGACCTGCTACGAGGTCACCGAAGTCACCCTGCGCTCGCTGTTCGCTTCGCTGTACGAGCACAGCGTGATGCTGGAAGGCACCATCCTGAAAGCCTCGATGGTGCTGCCGGGCACGACCTGCGCCGAACAGGCCTCGGTCAACGACGTCGCCATTTCCACACTGCAGTGCCTCAAGTCCACCGTGCCGGCCACGCTTCCGGGCATCGTGTTCCTGTCGGGCGGACAGTCGGACGAGGACGCCACCGCGCACCTCAATGCGATGAACCAGATGGGCCCGAATCCGTGGCCGCTGTCGTTCTCCTACGGCCGCGCCATGCAGGCAGCCGCGCTGAAGTTGTGGTCGCAGGACCTCGTGAACAACTTCGCCAAGGCGCAGCAGACGGTGTACGAGCGCGCCCGCGACAACGGCTTGGCCGCGCTGGGCCAGTGGAAGCAGGCCGCGTAACCGCGTTCTGTCGTCTCGAGAAAAGCCGGCCCTGTGCCGGCTTTTCTTTGTCTGCGCTACGGCGCGGTTTGCGCAGCGTCGCTGCGCGTCGTGCCAGATGCCTCCAGCTTCGCAGCGCCGCAGGCATGCAGCCGATGCTGCACGTAGCGTTCGTACAAGGTGGTATGCACGTTGTGTAACGCCAGCTCGATCCGGAAGGGCGTGCGCGGATTGCGGTCGAGCAGGCGCGCGATGTGGAATCCCACCGGCTTCACGCCCTGCCTGTGCACGTAGACCCTGAAGCCGCCGTAGAACGGGTCGGCGAGTTCCGCGTCCATTCGCTCCAGCACGTCGCGGTCCGCTGGCGAGAGTGCCGCGCGCAGTTGCGGATCGCGTTCGTACAGCAGCCGCTCGAAGAAGCGGCGCACGCGACGCGCTTCCATCGTGCGAGCCAGTGACCAGATTTCGCGATTTCGCTGGTTGTAATGCTCGAATCCCTGATGCGTGCGCAGGGCTGCCGCGGCGGGCGCGCTGAGGTCGTACACGACGAAGTTTTCCGCCTGGTTGTTCAGGTCGTCCAGCTTGCTGCGGTCGAACACGTGATAGATGAAGCCGGGCAGGCCCATGAAGGCCTGCCTACCGTCACGCGATGCCGCTTCGGCGACGCCGTCGCGGACGAACTCGCCCGCCGAGCTGCCCAGCAGGATGCTGCGCGTCGTGCGTAATCGCTTGAAGGTGCCGATGACGATCTCGTCCGCGTCGAACTCCGCATCGAATCCCTCACGACCGTACAGCTCGGCCTGCGTCGCGTACTGCGCTACTTGGCGTCCGACTCCGCATTCGCCGCGAACCTGGCCGGCATAGAACGCCTCGATCGCACGCCAGTTGCCCTCGCGGGGCTGGTAAGCGCGCCCGAACGAGGCCACGGACGTCCAGCCGTCGCGGCGCGCACCGGTGGGGCCGAAGCCGATCCAGCCGACCTGCAGCGCGGAAAAGCGGAAGCCTTCATTAGCCAACAGCTTGTCGACCGCGCGGCGCGTCGCATCGCCCAGGCGGAAGCCGAAAGCGCATGTCGTGGCGGGATGCGCGAAGAGCCGCGCGTGGAGTCGTTCGCGTGCCGATGCATCCAGGCCTGCGGGCACGAATACCCGAAGGTCCCCGGCCGCCTGCGCTTTGGCGAGCGTGTCGCGATCGCAGGGCGTGCCCGGTTCGATGCGCGGCGCATCTTCTTGCGTGGCGATGAAACGCCAGCCGAACTCCTCGAGCAGGCCGCGGCTGCAGTCACCATTCGCTGGCGATGCTGCAGCCGCAGCCACGCTCGCCGCCATCGACAGCAATGCAACGAACCGGGGAAAACGGCCGCGCGGCCGTCGCGCGCCAGGAGTCACCGAGCAGTCACCGTGAAGTAGGCGGCGTTGGGTGTGCCTATGGCTCCCGAGGCATCGCTACCACGCACGAACACGAAATGGCGGCCGGGCGCGAGTCCCGCGGTGGCAACGGTGGCACGCGCGACTTCGCGGCTGGCGTCGTAACGCCCATCGGCAGGTTGCATGGCGATACGCGCCGCGCCGCTGCTCCACGGACGCTTGTCGAGATACGCCGATGCCGCGGCGATGGTGTGGACTGTCTCGCTGCCATAGCTGGTGTTGAAGCGGCCGTCGTCGAGCGTGGCGGTGACCGTGACCGCCTGTCCGGCCGCGACGCTGGCCGGCGATACGGTGACGGACACAGCATCCGGACCCGATGGATAAACGTAGGGCGCCGTCAGGTTGCGCGCGGCATAGCGCAGCGCCGCAAGGTTGCGTGGCAGGGTGGTGTTCTGGAATGTCGTGCAGCTTTCGAAGAACGCCACACCCATCTCGATCGTGTAACTGGGCACGCCCAGCAGGCCGTACATCGTGTCGGTGGTGGTGCCATCCGCCACGTACAGGCCGACCCACTGCCGCGGCGCATAGTCGTTGAACCACGCGATGCGCCGACCCAGCGTGCGCAGCGCGCGGTAGTTCGGCGTGGCGGAACTGCTGTACGACCAGGGCCACAGCACCATCTTCGAATAGCTGTGAAGGTCGATGAACAGGCCACGGTAGTCCGACGGCGCCACGGAGGTCGCCGCGCCGCCACGGCGGTCGGAAAAGAGGCCGCCGCGATACACATCTGACGCATCTGGCACGCCGGCGGCATAGCGCAACAGGTTCTGCGTCTCGGGTTCGGAGCTGCGCTGCGGCCCGCGATACGTGCCCGAGCATGGATTCCCGCTCGATCCACCCGATGCGGCGTTCCACCGGTACGGGAAGTTGCGGTTGAGGTCGACGCCGTAATCGTTGGCGCTGCACGAGCCGTTGCGATCGTTGACGTTCTTGCGCCAGGACGCACCGGCCTCCGCGCGCACGCGTCCGTCCGGATTCGCCTGGAGGACAAGGTGGAACCGGTAGGTATCGAGCAGCCACGTCGCCTCGGCATCGTGGCCGTGTCCATCGACCAGCCATTCGGCGAATCGGGTCAGGACCTCGGCCGGCGTGTACTCGCGTGCGTGGATCGATCCGTAGACAAGCATCGCGGGCTTGTTGGCGAGCGTGGCATCGGTGGCCCGGTTGCCAAGCACCAGCACGCGCATGCGATGTCCGGCGGCCGCGTTCTGCGATCGCAACCAGCTCGGACCGATATCGACCACACGCGCGAGGTCCGGTCGCTGCGCGGCCAGCCGGTCCATCGTCGCGTAGGTTTCCTCGACGGTGCGGTAGCAGGCGTAGCCGCCGATCGAATCGGTGCCCACCGCCAGCGCATCTTCGCTGTCGTGAAGGCGGGACGTCGCCACGCCGTCGATCCGCACATCGATGCCCTCGCGGCGCAGGGCAAGGTACTCGTCGTAGGTCGCCTCCCAGCGCGCCGTACGGGTGCGCTCGTCGACGATGACGTGCTGGAAGCGTCCGGCAATCCGCTGCAGTTGGGCCCGGTCCGCATACGTCGCCTCGACGAACAGCAGACGCGAGCCGGAATCCTGCGCCAGCGCGGTGCCGCCGACGCAGCCCAGCATGAGTCCGGCAAAGGCGGCGCGTCGCAGGCGGGTCACCCGCGCAGACTAGGCGCGGCTTCGCACTGGGGACGTGAATGGGCGTGGCCACCTTGGCGCGCCACTCGCGTTCACGGCTCGTGCACGCGACGTGCACGCAGTCACGACGAGGATAGGTTCAGGCGGTGTTTCCGATACGAACTCGATTCGTCAGCCCGCCGTAAGACTCGAGTGCCAGGTCTGCAAGCGAAGTGCCGAACGAGGGAGACGGCAATGAGCCAGCCGGAGGATGGAGTCGTCAAACGGCGTGAGCGGGTGGCGTTCCTGCTGCTTACCGCCGTGATCTTTCCGCTCGCGACGGTCCTGATCGTCGCCAGCTACGGGTTCATCGTGTGGATCTGGCAGATGTTCGCCGGTCCGCCGACGGGACATTGACCCATGTCCGCGCCGCCGGATTCCGCGCGCCGTGCGCTCCTGTTCGGCCGCCGCGCGCCTGCGCTTCGGCCGCCCTGGGCGCTGGATGAAGCCGACTTCCTGGATGCCTGCACGCGCTGCAACGCGTGCGTGGAGCATTGCCCCGAGCACGTGCTGGTGCGTGGCGCCGGCGGTTACGCGGTGTTCGATCCGCGCATGGGCGAATGCACGTTCTGTGGCGAGTGCGCGTCTGCCTGCGAGCCGCACGCGCTGGACCGCTCGGTGCAGCGCGAACCCTGGCACCTGTCTGCAAGCGCGGGCGACGCGTGCCTGCCGCGCCGAGGCGTGGTCTGTTCCAGTTGCCGCGATGCCTGTCCGGAACAGGCCATCGCCTTTCCATTGACCTCGCGCGTTCCCGCACCGGCCATCGATGCCGCGCGCTGCACCGGTTGCGGCGCATGCGTCGCGGCGTGCCCGGTGGACGCACTGGTCCTGCATCCACGCGTCACGGAGGTGGCATGAACGGAACACTATCGGCGGACCTGCACATCGCCAGCCTGGTCGTGCAGCACCGCGAAGACGCCATGGGCGTACTGGACGAGTACATCGACGCCGTCGCGGACGCCGAAGTGGCGCTGCGTGGCGCGACCCGCAGCATCGTGCTGTGCGAATGCAGCGACCAGTATGCGGTGCTCGACCGCATGGACGCGCTGCGCGCGCTGCCGGGGGTGTTCAACGTGGCGCTGGTCTACCACCACGCCGAGCCGCGCGACGCGCTCGACGGACAGATATCCACCAATGAAACCGCTGGAGCCGCGCCATGACCACCCGTCGCGAGTTCATCCGCAACACCGCCGTCGCCACGGCCGCCGCCGCCGCGGGCATGTCGCTGCCGGGCGACGCGGCCAACGTGATCACCGAAGGCGACCTGACCGGACTGAAGTGGGATAAGGCGCCGTGCCGGTTCTGCGGCACCGGCTGCGGCGTCAATGTGGCGGTCAAGGCTGGCCGCGTCGTGGCCACGCATGGCGACGTGCACGCCGAGGTCAACCGCGGCCTCAACTGCGTCAAGGGCTACTTCCTGTCGAAGATCATGTATGGCGATGACCGCCTGACCATGCCGCTGCTGCGCAAGAAGAACGGCGTGTACGACAAGAACGGCGAGTTCGAGGAGGTCAGCTGGGACGAGGCCTTCGACGTCATGGCCGCGCAATTCAAGCGCGTGCTGAAGGAGAAGGGCGGCGACGGCATCGGCATGTTCGGCTCGGGCCAGTGGACCGTCTTCGAAGGCTACGCGGCCAACAAGCTGATGAAGGCAGGCTTCCGCAGCAACCACATCGACCCGAATGCGCGCCACTGCATGGCCTCGGCGGTGATGGGGTTCATGCGCACGTTCGGCATGGACGAGCCGATGGGCGTCTATGACGACATCGAGGCGGCCGATGCCTTCGTGCTGTGGGGCTCGAACATGGCCGAGATGCACCCGATCCTGTGGACGCGCATCACCGACCGGCGCCTGTCGCATCCGCACGTGAAGGTGGCGGTGATGTCGACGTTCGAGCACCGCAGCTTCGAACTGGCCGACATACCCATCGTCTTCAAGCCGCACACCGACCTGGTCATCCTCAACTACATCGCCAACCAGATCATCCAGACCGGCAAGGTCAACCGCGATTTCGTCGACAGGCACACCAGCTTCAAGCGCGGCAACCAGGACATCGGGTACGGCCTCAGGCCGGACCATCCGCTGGAGATGAAGGCCAGGAACGCCAAGGATGCCAACGGCGGAGAGGTCATTACCTTCGATGACTTCGCGGCGTTCGTGAAGCCCTACACGCTGGAGCGGACGGTCGAGATGACCGGTGTGGAACGCGGCTGGCTGGAGAAGCTGGCCGAGCTGTATGCCGACCCGAAGATCAAGGTGATGTCGACCTGGACCATGGGGTTCAACCAGCACACGCGCGGTGTCTGGTGCAACAACATGATCTACAACATCCATCTGCTCACCGGGAAGATCTCCACGCCGGGCAACAGCCCGTTCTCGCTGACGGGCCAGCCGTCCGCCTGCGGCACCGCACGCGAGGTCGGCACCTTCAGCCATCGCCTGCCGGCCGACATGCTGGTGGCCAACCCGGAACACCGCAGGCACGCCGAGGAGATCTGGAAGATCCCGCGCGGCATCATCAAGCCCAAGCCCGGTTACCACGCAGTCGAACAGAACCGCATGCTGCGCGACGGCAAGCTCAACGCGTACTGGGTGCAGGTCAACAACAACATGCAGGCCGCGGCCAACCTCTACGAGGAAACCTGGCCGGGGTATCGCAATCCGAAGAACTTCATCGTCGTGTCCGACGCGTACCCCACCGTCACGACGCAGGCGGCGGATCTGGTGCTGCCGACCGCGATGTGGGTGGAGAAGGAGGGCGCGTACGGCAACGCCGAGCGTCGTACACAGTTCTGGCACCAGCTGGTGAACGCGCCGGCGCAGGCACGCTCCGACCTGTGGCAGCTGATGGAGTTCTCCAAGCGCTTCACGACGGATGAATGCTGGCCGGCGGAAATCCTCGCCGCCAACCCGCAGTTCAAGGGCAGGACGCTGTTCGACGTGCTGTTCAAGAACGGCAACGTCGACCGATTCCCCGTCTCGGACATCGAACCCGGTTACGCCAACGACGAGTCCACCCACTTCGGCTTCTACGTGCAGAAGGGGCTGTTCGAGGAATACGCGGTGTTCGGTCGCGGTCATGGCCATGACCTCGCGCCGTTCGACGACTACCACCGCGCACGTGGCCTGCGCTGGCCGGTGGTGAACGGACGCGAGACGCGCTGGCGCTATCGCGAGGGGTCAGACCCATACGTGAAGGCTGGCACCGGTTTCCAGTTCTATGGCAATCCGGACGGCCGCGCGGTGATCTGGGCGCTACCGTACGAGCCGCCGGCCGAATCGCCGGACCAGGAGTTCGACCTGTGGCTGGTCACTGGGCGCGTGCTGGAACACTGGCATTCGGGCTCGATGACCATGCGCGTGCCCGAGCTGTATCGCAGCTTCCCCACGGCGATGGTCTTCATGAATCCCGACGATGCGCGAGCGCGTGGACTGAAGCGTGGCGACGAGGTGCGCGTGATATCGCGGCGCGGCGAGATGCGGACGCGCGTGGAGACGCGCGGACGCAACCGCATGCCGCCTGGCGTCGTGTTCGTGCCGTGGTTCGACGCGGGCCAGTTGATCAACAAGGTCACGCTGGACGCGACCGATCCGATCTCGAAGCAGACCGACTACAAGAAGTGCGCGGTCAAGATCCTGGCTGCATAGGAGCCACGCCATGAGCAACGCATTTACCCGTAATCGTCCGCTCTGGATCGTGGTGGGGCTGGGCGTGGCCGTGATGGTGCTGGTGTTCCTCGCCGGATGGCTGTTCGGGCGCGGCAGCGAGCGACACGGGCGCGCGACGCCACCAGCGGCGACGACAACTCGTCCGTCAGCGGAGGGATCAGCGCTGGGCCGCACCGACATGCGCCAGCTGGACGCCTTGCGACGCGGCATTCCGGTCGACCAGGAGGCGACGCCCTTGCCGCTGGCGCACGTGCTGAACACCGACGTCCGCCGCGAACGCGCGTATCCGATGCAGCCGCCAACGATCCCGCACGCCATCGACGGCTACCAGGTCGACAAGAACAGCAACCGCTGCATGCTGTGCCACGCGCGTGCCAACGCGGACAAGTTCCAGGCGCCGCCGGTCAGCGTGACGCACTACATGGATCGCGACGACCAGTTCCTCGCCGCGATCTCGCCGCGCCGCTACTTCTGCAACCAGTGCCACGTAGTGCAGACCGACGCGCCGTTGCTGGTGGGCAACACCTTCCAGACCATCGACGAGGTACTGGCCGCGGCCGAAGCCGGCACGGCCACGCCGGAAGCGGCGAACAGGGGCGTGCAGTGATGCGCCGCCTGCTGGATTGGCTGCGGCCGTACTGGCTCACGCTGCGAAGGCCCAGCGTGCACTACAGCCTTGGCTTCCTGGTGGCTGCCGGCTTCATCGCGGGCATCCTGTTCTGGGGCGGCTTCAACACCGCGCTGGAGGCGACCAACACCGAGAAGTTCTGCACCGGTTGCCACGAGATGAAGACCAACGTCTTCCAGGAACTGAAGACCACGATCCACTACAGCAACCGTTCCGGCGTGCGCGCGACGTGTCCGGACTGCCACGTGCCGCACGATTGGACGGACAAGATCGCTCGCAAGATGCAGGCGTCCAAGGAAGTCTGGGGCAAGGTCTTCGGCACCATCGACACGCGCGAGAAGTTCCTCGACCACCGCCTGGAACTGGCCATGCATGAGTGGGCGCGCCTGAAGGCCAATGACTCGCTGGAGTGCCGCAACTGCCACGACTACCAGTCAATGGACCTGACCCGCCAGAGCCCGCGCGCAGCCCAGATCCACAAACGCTGGCTGCACACGCGCGAGAAGACGTGCATCGATTGCCATAAGGGCGTGGCGCACCACCTCCCCGACATGGCCGGCGTACCGCAGGGGTGAGGAGCGGCGCTTGCGCGCCACTGGCGCGCGCCGCGACGAACGCCCGGCCAAGGATGGCCGGGCCGGGCGATCCGAAGCCGGTCGCGTGACGCCATGGATGGCTGCAGGTCTCACCAAACACCACGCAACACGCCATGTCTCATTGAGGCCTTGCCGACATGCCCCACACGCCGTGCTTCACCGTCTTCCCGGCGAAAGCAGGAGCCCGTTTTTCTTCCGCTTCGCACGTGCCGAACAAGCAAGATGGATTCCAGCTTTCGCTGGAATGACGGCAATTCGTGCATCCAATGTTGCGCAGGGTGAGGGCCTGCGCCCCGGCCTTCGCCGGGACGACGGCTGTCTCAGTCAGCCTTCACCGTCATCCCGGCGAAAGCCGGGATCCATTCCACAGCCCCGAAATGCCCAGAAAGATGAATTCCAGCTTTCGCTGGAATGACGGAGCGGCCGGATGCGTCCACCTTCCCCCTTTGAAAAAGGGGGATACAGGGGGATTCGCTTTTCGGAGATGCGCGCATGAACGATGTTGTGCATGCGGTGAGGGCCTGGATCCCCCGGCCTTCGCCGGACGGCTATACCGAGCCAGCCCTCACCGTCATCCCGGCGAAAGCCGGGATCCATTTTTAACGGCGTCAGATGCATCGAGAAGATGGATCCAGCTTTCGCTGGAATGACGGAGCGATCGGGTCAACCCCGTGCTGCAGGTTGCCAGCCCTACTTGAACAAAGCGGCCCGATACAACGCCGCCATCCCGGCACCGAAACAGGCGAACACCACGTGGGCCGGTGCCTGGTGCATCGCCGACCATGCGGAAACCTCGCGAACCGCGATCGGCACCGCGGAGTCCGGCGGATACCCGTAAATCCCGCAGCTGATCGCCGGAAACGCGATGGAGGCCAGGCCGTGTTCCATCGCCAGGTGCAACGACGCGCGATAGCACGAGGCCAGCAGTGTCGATTCATCGAAATTGCCGCCACGCCACACCGGGCCGACGGTGTGGATCACATGGCGTGCAGGAAGGTTGTATCCGAGGGTGATGCGTGCCTCGCCGGTCGGGCAGCGCACGCCGGGCCGTACCTGTGGAATCGCGCGGCATTCGGCCAGCAGTTGTGGGCCGGCCGCCCGGTGGATCGCGCCATCCACGCCGCCTCCGCCTAGCAGGCTCTCGTTGGCGGCGTTGACGATTGCGTCGAGCGCGAGCGTGGTGATGTCGGTCTGGAAGACTTCGATGCGCATTATGGCGTCATGTCCAGCGCGTGCGTTCGATCTGGCGTGCCGACTGCGACCGCGTCAGCGCAGCGGTAGCAGCACCCTCTGTGCCTGCGTCATGGGTGACACACGGTCGCCGAAGTGAAGCGGGAGTCCGCCTTCGCGGGAATGACGACTGGGTCGGTTGCGAGCGCCAGCCGCACGCGGCAGTTCACCCCAGCCCCGCCAGCCACTCATCGTCCGATCCCTCGTTTACGCCTTCGAACAGGAACGTGCTGAGGTAGCGCTCGCCGGTGTCGGGCAGCATGGCCAGGATCACCGCGCCGTCTTCCGCGTTGCGTGCCACTTCCAGCGCGGCCGCGGCGGTGGCGCCGGCGGAGATGCCGACGAACAGGCCCTCCTCGGCGGCAAGGCGACGCGCGGTGTCGCGTGCCAGCACGTCGTCGATCGGCAGGATCGCGTCGGCCACCTCGCGGTTGAGCACTTCCGGCACGAAATCCGGCGTCCAGCCCTGGATCTTGTGCGGCTGCCATTCCTTGCCCGACAGCAGCGCGGCGCCGGCGGGTTCGCAGGTGGTCACGCGCACTTCCGGACGCGCGACCTTCAGCACTTCGCCCACGCCAGTCAGCGTGCCACCCGTGCCCCAGCCGGTGACGAAGTGGTCCAGGCGGCGTCCGGCGAAGTCGCGCAGGATTTCCGCCGCAGTCGTCTGCCGGTGGTAGGCCGGATTGGCCGGGTTGGTGAACTGGCGCGCCAGGAACCAGCCGTGCTTCTCGGCCAGTTCCGCGGCCCGCCGCACCATGCCGCTGCCGCGTTCGACGGCGGGCGTGAGGATCACCTTGGCGCCGTAGGCGCGCATCAGCTTGCGGCGTTCGATCGAGAACGTCTCGGTCATCACCGCCACGAACCGGTAGCCGCGGGCGGCGCAGACCATCGCCAGCGCGACGCCGGTGTTGCCCGAGGTGGCTTCCACCACGGTGTCGCCCGGCTTGAGCAGGCCGCGGGCTTCGGCGTCCAGCACGATCGCCAGCGCGAGGCGGTCCTTGACCGAGCCGCCCGGGTTGAAGGCCTCGACCTTGGCGTACAGCGTCACGTTGGGCGGAGCGAGGCGATGCAGGCGCACCACCGGGGTGCGGCCGACCGTGTCGAGGATGCTGTCGTGGATCATGGGGAGCGACTCCTGGGCATGTGGAAGTCGGGCGGCGGGGACCGCCGGTCGGGTGCGGCGCGGCCGGTCCGGGCCATGCACGCAATCGTCACCGGAGAGTGCCACAGTCGTGATACAGGTCTCGTTGCGCCGCTCCCGGGGCGCCCGGACCGGCGCCCGCTGTGCGCAGTGTGCTGTCAACCAATGGCCCAGGCATGCGTTGATACTCGACCGCTAGAATCCCCGAGTTTCGGCCACCGCCACCCACTGTAGAGAGCCGCATGCGATTCAGTTCCAGAGCCTGGGCCAGCGCATTTCGCGCCAGCACTTTGCTGGCCCTTGTCACCGCCGTTACCGCATGTGGCAGCAACGGCGCGGAGCAGCGCGGCGGCGACGGCGATCGTCCCATCCCGGTGACCACGCAGCAGGTGCGCATGCAGCCTTTCAGCGACACGCTGCTGGCGCTGGGCAACGTGCGTGCGCGCGAATCGATCACCGTGACCGCCAAGGTCAGCGAGACGGTGCAGCAGGTGCATTTCGAAAGCGGCGACGTGGTTGCGGCGGGCGCGCCGCTGGTCACGCTGACCGGACGCCAGCAGCAGGCCGCGTTCGAACAGGCCCAGGCGACGGCCAACGAAGCCGAGAAGCTCTACCAGCGCCAGCGCGAACTGGCCGACCAGCAACTGATCGCGCGCTCCTCGCTGGACACGCAGATGGCGCTGCGCGACGCCGCGCGCGCGCGCGTCGCGCAGATGCGGGCCGACATCGGCGACCGCGTGATCCGCGCGCCGTTCGGCGGTGTGTTGGGCATCCGCCAGGTCAGCCCGGGCGCGCTGGTCACGCCGGGCACCGCGATCGCGACGCTGGACGACATCGGCCGCGTGTACGTCGACTTCCCGGTGCCCGAAGCGATGCTCGCCACGCTCGGCGTGGGCCAGCAGGTCACTGGCACCAGCACCGCCTATCCGGGGCGTACGTTCGAAGGGCAGGTCAGCACCATCGATGCGCGCGTGGACGAATCCACGCGTTCGGTGGTGGTGCGCGGCGACTTCCCCAATCCCGACCGCGCGCTGCGGCCGGGCATGCTGATGCAGGTGACGCTGTCGCGGCCGGAGCGTCAGGCGCTGCTGGTGCCGGAAATCTCGGTGGTGCAGGTGGGCACGGACTCGTTCGTGTACCGCGTCAAGCCCGATTCGACGGTCGAGCGCGTGGACGTAAAGGTCGGCAGCCGTCGCGACGGCCTGGCGGAGATCGCGCAGGGCCTGAACGTGGGCGACCGCATCGTGGTCGACGGCACCGGCAAGCTGCGCATTGGCGCGCGCATCGTCGACGCGCGCGGCGACCGCCCGCCCGCCTCCGCGGTGGATGCGGCGACCAAGCAGGGCTGATGCGATGAACCTCTCCGACCTTTCGATCCGTCGCCCGGTATTCGCCACGGTGATGAGCCTGCTCATCATCGTGCTGGGCGTGATGGCGTTCTCGCGCCTCACGCTGCGCGAACTGCCGGCCATCGACCCGCCGATCGTGTCGGTGGACGTGAACTATCCGGGCGCGTCGGCGGCGGTGGTCGAGACGCGCATCACCCAGATCCTCGAGGACGCGCTGGCCGGCATCGAGGGCATCGAAACGATCGAATCGCGCAGCGTCAACGGCCGCGCCGCCATCAGCATCGAGTTCACGCTCAACCGCGAGATCGAGGCCGCCGCCAACGACGTGCGCGACGCGGTCAGCCGCGTGCTCGACCGCATGCCTGAAGAGGCCGATCCGCCGGAGGTGGAGAAGGTCGAAGCCGACGCCGACCCGATCCTGTGGCTCAACATGAGCTCCACGCGGATGGACACGCTGCAGCTGTCCGACTATGCGGAGCGCTACGTGGTCGATCGCCTGTCGTCGGTGGACGGCGTGGCGCAGGTGCGCATCGGCGGCCAGCAGCGCTATGCGATGCGCATCTGGCTCAACCGCGATGCGCTGGCCGCGCGCGGCATCACCGTCAACGACGTCGAGAACGCGCTGGAGGCGGAGAACGTCGAACTGCCGGCCGGCCGCATCGAATCCAACACGCGCGACTTCACCCTGCGTGTGGCGCGCAGCTACCAGAAGCCCGAGGACTTCGCACAGATCCCGCTGGGCAAGGGCCAGGACGGCTACGTGGTGCGCCTTGGCGACGTCTCGCACATCGAGCTGGCCTCGGCCGAGCGGCGCGCCTACTACCGCAGCAACGGCGAGCCCAACATCGGCCTCGGCATCGTCAAGACCTCCACCGCCAACAGCCTGGACGTCGCGCGCGCGGTGCGCGATGAAGCCGAGCGCGTGCAGAAGACGCTGCCGGAAGGCACCAAGATCTTCGTCGCGTTCGATACCACGGTGTTCATCGAATCCGCGGTCGAACGCGTGTACCACACGCTGATCGAAGCCATCGTGCTGGTGCTGATCGTGATCTGGCTGTTCCTGGGCAGCTTCCGCGCCGCGCTGATTCCGGCGGTCACGGTGCCGGTGTGCCTGATCGCGGCGTTCATTCCGCTGTACCTGTTCGGTTTCTCGATCAACCTGCTGACGCTGCTGGCGCTGGTGCTGTGCATCGGCCTGGTGGTGGACGACGCGATCGTGGTGCTGGAGAACATCCAGCGCCGCACCGACCTGGGCGAGCCACGCCTGGTCGCGGCCAAGCGCGGTACGCAGCAGGTGGCCTTCGCGGTCATCGCCACCACCGCGGTGCTGGTGGCGGTGTTCCTGCCGGTGGGCTTCATGGAAGGCAACACCGGCCGCCTGTTTCGCGAGCTGTCGGTGGCGCTGGCCGGCGCGGTGGCCATCTCCGCCTTCGTCGCGCTGACGCTGACGCCGATGATGTCGTCCAAGCTGGTGCGACCGCACAGCCAGGAGAAGTCCAACTTCGTCCATCGCTGGGTCAACGCGCGCCTGGACAGCGTGGGCAACCGTTATCGCCGCCTGCTCTCGCGCACCACCGACCGCCCGCCGCGGCATGTGGGCATGATCGTGATCGGCGTGATGGTGCTGACCTTCATCGCCAGTGCGGTGCTGCTGAAGGTGGTGCCGTCCGAACTGGCGCCGGCGGAAGACCGCGGTTCGTTCCAGATCACCATCCAGGGGCCGGAAGGCGCGGGCTTCGACTACACCGTCGGACAGGTGCAGCAGGTCGAGAAGATCGTCGCCGCGCACACCGGCAAGGGCGAGCTGATCCAGCGCTACAACCCGCGCGTGCCCGGCGGCTTCGGCGCCAGCGAGGAAATGCACACCGGCCGCATCGCGGTGTTCCTGCAGGACTGGAAGGAACGCGACGTGCCCACCGCGCAGGTGGCCGACTCGCTGCGCGCCGAGCTGGGCAAGCTGCCGGGCGTGCGCGCGATGCCGCAGGTGTCCGGCGGCCTGGTGCGCAGCCGCGGCCAGCCCATCAACATCGTGCTGGGCGGCCCGGAATACGCGGAACTCGCGCAGTGGCGCGACAAGCTGATCGCGAAGATGGAATCCAACCCGGGCTTCTTCTCGGTGGATTCGGACTACAAGGAAACGCGCCCGCAGATGCGCGTGGAGATCGACCGCCAGCGCGCCGCCGACCTGGGCGTGCCGGTGACCGACATCGGCCACGCGCTGGAAACCATGATGGGCAGCCGTCGCGTCACCACGTTCGTGCAGAACGGCGAGGAGTACGACGTGATCGTGCAGTCCGATCGCGAGCTGCGCGCCTCGCCCGCGGACCTGGCCGCGATCCAGGTGCGCGCGCGCGACGGTGCGCTGATTCCGCTGTCGAACCTGGTGACGCTGCGTGAACTGGCCGAGCCCGGCAGCCTCAACCGGTTCAACCGCCTGCGCGCCATCACCATCAGCGCCGGCCTGACCCCGGGTTACCCGATGGGCCAGGCGATCACCTGGCTGGAAGACGCCGTGCGCACCGAGCTGCCGGATCACACGCAGATCGACTGGAAGGGCGAATCGCGCGAGTACATCCAGGCCGGCGGCGCGGTGCTGCTGACCTTCACCCTGGCGCTGCTGGTGGTGTACCTGGTGCTGGCGGCGCAGTTCGAGAGCTTCATCCATCCGTTCGTGATCATGCTGACGGTGCCGCTGGGCGTGCTGGGTGCGCTGATCGGCCTGGCGGCGACTGGCGGCACGCTCAACCTGTTCAGCCAGATCGGCATCGTGATGCTGGTGGGCCTGGCGGCGAAGAACGGCATCCTGATCGTCGAGTTCGCCAACCAGCTGCGCGACGAAGGCCGCAGCATCCGCGACGCCATCGTCGAGGCCTCGGCCGTGCGCCTGCGCCCGATCCTGATGACGTCCATCGCGACGGTGGTCGGCGCCATTCCGCTGGTGCTGGCCGGCGGCCCGGGTTCGGCCAGCCGCGCGACGATCGGCATCGTGGTGATCTTCGGCGTGTCGTTCTCCACGCTGCTGTCGCTGTTCGTAGTGCCGGCGTTCTACGTGCTGCTGGCCAAGTACACGCGCTCTCCGGAAGCCGTGTCGCAGGAGCTGGAGAAACTGGAAGCACAGACGCCGTCGGTGGGCGGGCACGCCTGACCGGCGGCGCGCGGGCTGGCTGCTGGCGCCGCCGCTCCCAGCCAGTGCCGCATCGGGGGAGGTCGCCATAGGGATGCGGCGGCCAGGCAGGCCGGGCGGGCCGCGCGCAACGTGACTTTTTCGTAGAGAATCGGTCCGTCCCGGGCGACGGGGCACTTCGTCACTCACCCGTCCGGGAGCCTGCGTGGAAAACCTCATCAATGCCGTCAACGGCATCATCTGGAGCAAGGCACTGATCTTCATGTGCCTGGCCGCCGGCCTGTACTTCACCATCCGCACCCGCTTCATGCAGGTGCGCGGGTTCGTCGAGATGGTCCGCCTGACCGTGAGCGGGCAGAAGTCCGACGCGGGCGTGTCCTCGTTCCAGGCGCTGGCCATGTCGATGGCCGGGCGCATCGGCATCGGCAACATCGCGGGCGTCGCCACCGCCATCGCCTTCGGCGGCCCGGGTTCGGTGTTCTGGATGTGGGTGATGGGCTTCCTGGGCGCGTCCACGTCGTACGTGGAATCCACGCTGGCGCAGATCTACAAGACCAAGGACGCGGAGGGTCGCTACCGCGGCGGTCCGGCGTACTACATCGAGAAGGCGATGGGCCTGAAGTGGTACGCGCTGGCATTCGCCGTTGCGACCATCATCGCCACCGGCTTCCTGATGCCGGGCGTGCAGGCCAACGCCATCGCCGACAGCGCCGCCAACGTCTGCCAGGGCTCCTCGCTGTGCGGCGCGATGGACGGCCAGTGGCTGGGCATGCCGGCGCGCGACGCGTTCAAGCTGGGCATCGGCCTGGCGGTGGCCGTGCTGCTGGCGGTGATCATCTTCGGCGGCGTCAAGCGCATCGCCAATTTCGCCGAGATCGTCGTGCCGTTCATGGCGGCCGGTTTCATCCTGATGGCCGTGACGGTGATGGTGCTCAACGCCGAGCGCGTGCCGGAGATGTTCAGCATCATCTTCAACAGCGCCTTCGGTTCGCACGCGGCCTATGGCGCGATGCTGGGCCTGGCGGTGGAGTGGGGCGTCAAGCGCGGCATCTATGCCAACGAGGCCGGCCAGGGCACGGGCCCGCACGCGGCCGCCGCGGCCGAGGTGTCGCATCCGGCCAAGCAGGGTTACGTGCAGGCCTTCGCGATCTATTTCGACACGATGATGGTGTGCACGTCGACGGCGTTCCTGATCCTCTCGACCGGCCGCTACAACGTGCACGGCGCCGACGGCACGCAGCTGTACTCCGGCCTGGCCGGCATCGAGGCGGGCCCCGGCTACGCGCAGGCCGCGGTGGAGTCGGTGCTGCCTGGCTGGGGCGCGGGCTTCGTGGCGGTGGCGCTGTTCTTCTTCGCGTTCACCACGATCATGGCGTACTACTACATGGCCGAGACGAACCTCGCGTACGTCAACGGTGGTCGCCGCCGGCCGCTCACCGTGCTGCTGCTGCGCCTGGGCATCATGTTCATGGTGGTTTTCGGCGCATTCCACAACGCGACGCAGGCGTGGGCGCTGGGCGACATCGGCGTGGGCCTGATGGCCTGGCTCAACATCGTCGCCATCCTGATCCTGGCCAAGCCGGCCATGCTGGCGCTGCGCGACTACGAGCGGCAGAAGAAGCTGGGCCTGGATCCGGTGTTCGACCCGGACGCGCTGGGCATCCGCAATGCGGACTTCTGGCGCGGCCGGCGCGGCGCGCAGCCGGTCGAGCAGGACGGCGGCACGGCAACGTCGGCAGCGTCGCTGCAGGGAGAGGGCTGAGGCGCTGCCTCCGCTCCTCGCGTAGGAGCCGGCTTGCCGGCGACCGACGCTATGAGCGCGGGTCGCGAGCAGGCTCGCTCCTACGGCCGCAGGCACCACGCGCGTGCTGCTGAAGCAGCGCTATAACTGAATATCCGTTCGGCCTTCCCGGCCGGCGGCGGTTACCCTGTGCGGCATGAATGTCGCTGCCGCCATCCGGGATTTCAGCCAGGTACGCCTGCCGGGCGAGGGCTTCGTGCTGCGGCCGTGGCGCCTCGACGACCTGGATGCGCTGGTGCGCCACGCCGACGACGCGCGCATCGTGCGCGGGCTGAGCACGCGCTTCCCGCACCCGTACACGCGCGAGGACGGTGAACGCTTCCTCGCGGGCGACGTGGTCGACCTGTCCGACCCGGTGTTCGCCATCGAGGTCGACGGCGAGGCATGCGGCGGCATCGGCGCGCATCCGGGCCGCGGCGAGCGCAGCCATTCGGCCGAGTTCGGCTACTGGCTCACGCCGTCGCTGTGGGGCCGCGGCCTGATGACGAAGGCGGTCGCGGTGTTCGCGCCGTGGGCGATGCAGTCGCTGTCGCTGCATCGCCTGCAGGCCGGTGTGTTCGCGTTCAACACCGCCTCGGCGCGCGTGTTGCAGAAGAACGGTTTCGAAGAAGAAGGCGTGGCACGCTGCGCCGTGATGAAGTTTGGCGAAGTGCACGACCTGCGTGTGTTCGCCCGAGCGAGAAGGAGTCTGTCCGATGCGCCATGATCCACCCGGTCGCCCGCCGCGAGGTCCGCGTCCGGCCGGCGAAGGCCCGTGGGGCAAGGTCGACGTGCGCAGCCGCAAGGAGCGTTTCGCCGACCGCACCGCCAGCGTGCAGCGACCGCACGAGGACGAGCACGGACACGAGCACGATGCCGCGCATGCGATGCGCGAGCGTCGCGGCGCCGAGCTGCGCCTGTACGGGCTCAACGCCATCAATGCGGTGTTCCAGCGGCGCCCGCAGGCGATGCGCAAGCTGTACCTGAGCGAGGCGCGCATTCCTGCGCTACAGCCGCTGCTGAAGTGGTGCGTGGCCAACCGTGTCGGCTACCGCGTGGTCGACGAACTGGACCTGCACAAGCTGGCCGCCAGCAGCCATCACGAAGGCGTCGTGGCCGACGTGCTGCGCGATGAGCCGTTGCCGCTTTCCACCTGGCTGCGCGACCTGCCCGCCGGACCGCAATGCGCGATCTGGCTGGACGGCGTGGGCAATCCGCACAACTTCGGTGCGATCCTGCGCTCGGCGGCGCACTTCGGTGTGTCGGCCATCCTGTTGCCGAAGCACTCGACGCTGTCGCTGTCCGGCGCGGCCGCGCGCGTGGCCGAAGGTGGCGCCGAAGCCGTGCCGCTGGTGCGGCTGGGCCGCGACGACAACGCCATCGCACAACTGCGCGGCGCCGGCTTCACGCTGGCGGCGACGGTGGTGCAGGGCGGCAGCGACCTGTTCGCCGCGAAGCTTCCGCCGCGCGTGATCTACGTGCTGGGCGCGGAAGGCGAAGGCATGGATCGTGAGCTCGCCCAGGCCTGCGACCTGCGCCTGTCGATTCCCGGCACGGGTGCGGTGGAAAGCCTCAACGTCGCGTCGGCCGCAGCGGTGCTGCTGGCGCAGTGGCGGGCGAAACGGGATTGAAGCGGTAGTCCTGCCGTCATTCCCGCGGGGCGGGAATCCACTCGGAAGCGCCTCACGCCCGATGGAAGGTGGAGTGGGCGGAAAGCCTGGCCTGGCAGATTCGGCAGTTCTCGACGCAGATAACGCAGACAAGCACGTGCGCGCTGTCGTAGAAGCCAGCTTGCTGGCGACCGGGCCGCGCTGTCGCCAGCAAGCTGGCTTCTACGTCGCACGCCCCTTGTTCCGCGCTCGTCCGCGTTTCTCTGCGTCGAGAACCAGTCGCCAGCAAGCTGTCTCCCACGGTAGACGGGATCGGGCCAGCGAGTCCGTGGCCTAGGCGGGCGCACGCAACGGCAGGCATGCGCGCACGCACGTGCCGGCGTCGGCCACGGTTTCGATGTCGAACGTGCCGCCCAGCTGCTGGGCGCGTTCGCGCATGGTGATCAGGCCCAGCCCATTGAGGCGCTCCGGATCGAGGCCGCGGCCGTCGTCGATCACCGACAGCAGGATCTCCTCGTCGCGCGGCGCCAGCGTGACCGTCACGCGGGTCGCGCCGGAGTGGCGCAGCACGTTGGTCAGCGCTTCCTGCGCGATGCGGAAGCAGGCCAGCTCGACCGCGGGGTCAGGGCGTTCGGCTGGTGCCGTGAGGTCGAGTTCCAGCACGGGCCGGCCGCTGCGGAACAGGCGCTCGCACTGCCAGCGCAGCGCCGCGACCAGGCCCAGCGCGTCCAGCTGCGGCGGGCGCAACAGGGTGGAGATGTCGCGCAGCTTGCCGATGGTCTGGTCGCACATGGCGACGATCTCGCCGACGATCTCCTGGCGCACCGCTTCGTCCTCGCCGTCCAGCGAGGTCGCGCCCATCTTGATGGCGCTGATCGCCTGGCCGATGTCGTCGTGCAGTTCGCGCGAAAGCGTGCGGCGTTCCTTCTCCTGCACTTCGATCAGGTGGCCGGCCAGCGCGTGCAGCTCCTGCTGCTGGCGTTGCAGGTGCGCGGTCAGCTCGGCCTCGCGTGCGTCGGAACAACTGCGGCGCAACATCAGGAACAGCATCGCGGTGACGATGGGCACCGACAGCGCGCACGCCACCCAGCGCGAGGCGTCGCCGAACAGCGGACGCAGCTCCAGCGCGACGCGCGGTGCGGCCAGCGCCATCCACAGCACGGCGACCGCGGCCATCAGCAGGCACAGCACGAGGCCGCTGCGTCCACGCAAACGGGCGCGCAAGTCTGCGCGCCCGTTCGGGGTGGCCTGCGGGTCGGCGGTGCCGACCGGAGGCGATGGCGGGATCGTGCTCATCCCATGGGTTGCCGGATCAGAAGAGTTCGACGCTACCAGCATCCATGGACTGCTGCATCACGGGCTTGTGAGGAGGGCGTTCCCATTCCGTGCGCATCGCCGCGATCCGCTGGCCCAGTTGCTGCAGGGTCTGGCGCACTTCGGCGTCGGCGCGGTCGGCGCGATGCAGCAGCTGGTGCAGGGCGGTGGCCTCGCGGTTGATCGCGCTCAGGCGGTCCAGGTGCGTGGTGGCCGCGCCCAGTGCCTGGGTGGCGATGTCCTCGAACTGCAGCGAACGCACGGCTTCGGCGACGGAACCGTCGATGGCGCGGCCGCAGTCGGCGATCTCGCGCATGCCGTTGCCCAGGCCGCGGTTGATGCCGTCCACGCGCTCCAGCATCGCCGCGGCTTCGGCGCGTGCACCGCGGGAGCGGTCCATGTCGCGCGAGGCCATCTGGGTGACGGTGTCGCGGACGCGGGCGATGGCGTCCTTGGAGCTGTGCGCCAGCTTGCGGATCTGCTCGTTGAAGGCGGTCGAGCGCTCGGACAGGTTGCGCACCTCGTCGGCCACCACCGCGAAGCCGCGGCCCGCCTCGCCGGCACGCGCCGCCTCGATCGCGGCGTTCAGCGCCAGCAGGTTGGTCTGGTCGGCGATCGACTTGACGTCTTCCAGCAGCGCGAAGATGCCGTCCAGGTGCTCGGCCATCGCGTCGATGTGGGTGACGGTGGTGGTGCTCTGGCCGCTCACGGCTTCCAGCGCTTCCACCAGTTGTTCCATCTGCTGGCTGGCCTGCACGGCGAAGCGCGAGACGTCGACGCCGCCGTGTTCGCCGTCGGTGCGGTCGATGATGCGCGAGACCACTTCGCTCTGCTCGCGCGACTTGCGATTGACCGCTTCGAAGCTGGTGCCCAGCTTGGCCACCGACTCGCGGATCAGGACGCGGGTGCGCTCGATCTCGCCGCGCGAGCCCTGCACTTCGGAGCTGACGAAGTTGCGCAGGTCGTCGAGCAGGCGGGTCTGTTCGCGCAGCATCGCGGCGTCGCTGCCGCTGGGACGCATCATCGTCCAGGCAAAGCCCAGCCAGGCCAGGATCATCGCGACCAGCGCGCCCCAGCGCACGGCGGACGGCCAGCCCAGCGCTTCGGCGACAACGAACAGGGAAGTGAGCGCCAGCGGCGCTGCAAGGCGAATCAGTACGCGGGAATCCATCATCGATCTCACCGGAGTGGGGCAACTTAGATAACGGCGGGCGGGGACGGTGCTTTAGGTGAAATGCGCTTGATCTGCGGCGCGCTGCATGTGTGTGACGAAGAGCGCGTTTTTGACTTTTCTTCGACAGCGGTGGTGCCCGGGCAGGCGAAACATCCCGCAGGGTGTTGCTTTCGTTGTTGTCATCCCGCGATGGCGGGGCCCATGCTTGCGGGCGTCGACGCATTCGCAGGGCATGACGCGTCGGACAGAGGAATTCCCCGCCTTCGCGGGAATCACGACAGAGGACCGAAAAGCCGAACGCGCCTGTGTGCGCCCCTCAATCGTGCGCCGTACCCGCCAGCAGCTTCTGCGCGACCTGCGACAGCGGCACTACGTCCTGGGCCGCACCCAGCGCGACCGCGGCGCCGGGCATGCCCCAGACCACGCTGCTGGCCTCGTCCTGCGCAAGCGTGGCCGCGCCGGCCTTGCGCAGGGCCAGCAGGCCGCGCGCGCCGTCGTCGCCCATGCCGGTCAGCAGCGCCGCACTGGCGTTGCTGCCGACGTGCTCGGCCACGGATTCGAACAGCGCGTCCACGCTGGGACGGTGGCGACGCACCGGATCGTCGTCGCCCAGCCGTCCGTGCCAGCGCGCGCCGCTGCGGTACACGCGTAGGTGGCGTCCGCCCGGGGCGACGTAGGCGTGGCCGGGCAGCAGCTCCTGGTCGCGCTCGACGTGGATCACCGTCATGCGGCTGTGGCGGTCCAGGCGTTCGGCGAAGGGCGCGCTGAACGCGCCCGGGATGTGCTGGGCGATGACCGTCGCCGGCGCGTCGGCCGGCATCTGCGCCAGCACTTCGCGGATGGCCTCGGTACCGCCGGTGGAGGCGCCGATGGCGATGAGCCGGTGCGTGGTGCGATAGGCCACCACGGGCGGTGGCGCGTCGCCGCTGCGCGCCGGTGCGGCGGCCACCACGCGGGCGCGGGCGGCCTGCTTGATCTTCTCCACCAGCAGGCCGGCGTAATCGGTCAGGCCGCGCGCGACGTCCAGCTTGGGCTTGGCGATGAAGTCCACCGCGCCCAGCGACAGCGCGTCCAGCGTTACCTGCGCGCCGTGTTCGGTCAGCGTGGACACCATCACCACCGGCATCGGGCGCAGGCGCATCAGGTTGCGCAGGAAAGTGAGCCCGTCCATGCGCGGCATCTCGACGTCCAGCGTCAGCACGTCGGGGTTGAGCTGCTTGATCTTGTCGCGCGCGATGTACGGATCGGCGGCGCTGCCGACGACCTCGATGCCGGGATCCTCCTCCAGCAGTTGCGTCATCAGTTGCCGCACCAGCGCCGAGTCGTCGACGACCAGCACCTTGATGCGGTTGCGGGGGGCACGCACGGCATTCATCAGAACAGCTCCACGCTGCCTGCGGCGGGCTCGCGGGCCAGGCGGCCGTAGTAGGCGCGCTCGGCGTCGACGATGACGTCGTTGCGGGCCGACGGCAGGCGCTTGACCAGGGTGCGCCCGGTCTGCGGGAAGAAGCAGACCTTGCGCGGGTGGATGTCGCCCAGGTCCTGCGCGATCACCGGGATGCGCTCGGCGGCCAGGTACTCCAGCACGAAGCACGCGTTGCGCGTGCCTATGGGGTCGCTGTAGAAGCCGCTGAGCACGTTGCCGCCGCCGAACACCTTGGCCTGCAGGCGCGCGCGCCGTGCGCCACGCTTGAGCAGGTCGTTGATCAGCAGTTCCATCGCGTGCGCGCCGTAGCGCGACGATACGGACTCGGCCTCGCCGCCGGGCAGCATGAAGTGGTTCATGCCGCCGACCTGCAGCATCGGGTCGTACAGGCACGCGGCCACGCACGAGCCCAGCAGCGTGACCAGCGCGATCGGACGTTCGGTGACGCGGTAGTCGGCGGGCAGCAGCTTGATCGCCTCGGTCTGCAGGACCGGGTCGAAATAGCTGCCCGCTTCGATGTTGTTGCGGACGGCGGGTGACGCGACGGTCATGCACGCGCTCCTGAGGCGGGGCGATAGGTCGTTCGGCCGCAGGGAGTGATCAGGTCATGGGCATGACCGAAGCTTTCCGAGTGTCCGGCGAAGAAGAGGCCGTCGGGTGCGATCAGCGGGACCACCCGCTGCAGCACCTCGTACTGCGTGGCCTTGTCGAAATAGATCATCACGTTGCGGCAGAACACCGCATCGAAGCCGCCGCGCAGGCCGTAGTCCTCCGACAGCAGGTTGAGCGGGCGGAACTCGATCATGGCCTGCAGCTCCGGCTTGACCCGGCACAGGCCGGCATTGGCGCCGCTGCCGCGCTGGAAGAACTGCTTGCGCCGCTGCAGCGACAGCGTGTTCACGCGCTCGACCGGATACACGCCGCGCGCCGCGGTGTGCAGCACGTTGGTGTCGATGTCGGTAGCCAGGATGCGCACCGGAGGCGTCAGCGTGCCGAACGCTTCGCAGGCGGTGATCGCGAGTGAATACGGCTCCTCGCCGGTCGACGCGGCGTTGCACCAGATGCGCACGCCGTCGCGACCGCGCGTGCGCAGGTGGTCGGCCAGCGCGTCGAAATGGTGCGACTCGCGGAAGAAAGAAGTGAGGTTGGTGGTGAGCGCGTTGATGAAGCCCTGCAGCTCGGCGTCGGGATCGGCCTCGACGTGGTCGAGGTAGGCGCCGAACTTCTCCATGCCCAGCGCGCGCACGCGGCGCGCGAGGCGGCTGTACACCATGTCGCGCTTGTGCGGATGCAGGTGGATGCCGGCGCGGTCGCGGATCATCCGGCAGACACGTCGGAAGTCGCGTTCGTCGAAGGTGAATTCGCGTTCGTCGTGGCTGCGCGTTGCACGCATGGGTACTGCTCGTCCGGTCCGGTGTTGCCCTCGTTATCGGCAAGGAGGGCGGAAGCTTTGAGGCTGCGGCGCTGAGTGCTTGAGAGCGCACTGCACCGGAGGGGTGGATAACGTAGGAGCCAGCTTGCTGGCGACATGCCCACGCGGGCGGTCGCCAGCAAGCTGGCTCCTACGAATGGCGGCTACTTCGCGGCGAACCCGGCGCTGTCGCGCTTTCCGCCCCCTCCCGACCCTCAGCCGTCGCCAGAGCCGATGGCGGTTTGTCGAGAGCGCGCCCCGACCCTCACCCCAACCCCTCTCCCGGTGGGAGAGGGGCTTCAGGCGAACCAATCGTCGACTACGTGAAGCAGCCCTCTTCGAAAGAGAAGAGGGCGGTGCATCAGAACTCCTGCCAGTCCGGCTCGGCGCTGTTGGCCGCGGCGGTGGCGCGCACCTTTCGCGGCGCTGGAGCGGGCTTGGCGGCGGGGGCCTTCGATGCACGGCCCGGCTTCACGGCGGCTGGCATCTCGATGACATCGGCGGCGACGCGTGCGGCCTGCGCCGCATGCGCCAGGCGGAACACCGCGACCGTCTGCACCAGCTGCTCGGACTGCTGCTCCAGGCTGCGCGCAGCGGCCGAGGCCTGCTCGACCAGCGCGGCGTTCTGCTGCGTGCCTTCGTCCATTTGCGTGATCGCGTTGTTGACCTGCTCGATGCCCGAGCTCTGCTCCTGCGATGCGGCGGAGATGTCGGCGATGATGTCGGTGACCTTCTTCACGCTGGTCACGATCTCGTTCATCGTCTTGCCGGCCTGGTCGACCAGCTCGCTGCCTTCCTCGACCTTGGTGACCGAGTCGGTGATCAGCTGCTTGATCTCCTTGGCGGCATTGGCCGAACGCTGCGCGAGCGAGCGCACTTCGGCGGCGACCACCGCGAAGCCGCGGCCCTGCTCGCCGGCGCGCGCGGCTTCCACCGCGGCGTTCAGCGCCAGGATGTTGGTCTGGAACGCGATGCCATCGATCACGCCGATGATGTCGGCGATCTTCTTGGAAGAGGCGTTGATGGCATTCATCGTCTCGACGACTTCGCCCACCACCGTACCGCCCTGGCCGGCGACTTCGGCCGCGCTCTGCGCCAGCTGGTTGGCTTGGCGTGCGTTGTCGGCGTTCTGGCGCACCGTGCTGGTCAACTCTTCCATCGACGAGGCGGTTTCTTCCAGCGACGCGGCCTGCTGCTCGGTGCGCTGCGACAGGTCGCTGTTGCCCGCGGCGATTTCCGCGGCGGCGCTGCTGATCGCGTCCGAACCCTGGCGGATCTGGCCGACGATCTGCGCCAGCTGGTCCACGGTGCGGTTGGCATCGCCGGCCAAGCGGCCGAACTGGCCCGGCAGTTCCACCTCGACGCGGCGGTTGAGGTCGCCGTCGGCGACGGCAGCCAGCAGCGTGCCGACTTCGTGCAGGCCTTCCTCGGCGGTGGCCATCAGCTGGTTCAGCGACTGCACCACGTCGTGGTAGACGAACTCGAAGCGCGAGGCGTCGCCGCGGCGGCTGAAGTCGCCGGCGCAGGCGGCATCGACCAGCGTCTTGATCTCGGCGTTGATCGCGTTCATGCCGTGTTTGACCGAATCGACGGCATCGGTGATGCGCGCCTTCTGGCCCGGCAGCCGGTCCATGTCGTGCGACAGGTCGCCGCGCGCGTACGACGCGACGATCTCGATGGCGCGGGTGTTCACCTGGATGTGCGAATCGACCAGCGTGTTCACCTCGCCGGCCATCTGGCCGTAGGCGCCCGGGAAATCCTCGCTGCGCAGGCGGCGGTCGATCTCGCCGGCCTGGTGCGCTTCGAACAGGTCGCGCTGCGCACCGGCGAAGTTGCGCAGCGTGTTGATGGCGCGCTCCAGGCCACGTGCGATGTCGCGGACCTCGTCGCGGCTGTCCACGCGCACGGCATCGGGGAATTCACCGCGGGCCAACAGGTCCGAGGCGTCCTGCACCTGGCGCAGGGCGGCGCGCGTGCTGCGGCTGAAGCCCAGGAACAGGTACGCGGCGATCGCCAGGATCAGCACGCAGATGCCCAGCGTCAGCGCGGTGCGCTGCTGCAGGCGGCTGATCTCGGCGCTCGCGGCGTGGTCGAGCGAGGCGTTGGCGGCCGACAGCGCGGCGGCCAGGGCCAGGCGGGTGGCTTCCACGCGTGCGGCCATCACCTTCACCGGCAGCACCGGCGTCTCGGCGTCCAGTACGTGTTTCTGGATGTCGGCGTTCTGTTTCGCGACGGCGTCCAGCGCCTTGCGGAACGGCTTGCCGATGGAGTCGGTGAGCGCCGGCAATTCTTCCTCGGCGTCCTTGATCTCCACTTCCGATCGCGTGCGCACGTAGTCCTGCATGTTGCGCGACACGGCCAGGCCGGTGCGGTCGTCCACCCAGATGGCGCCGTCGCCCAGCACGCGCAGCGCGGTGGCGCTCTGCTGTGCGGTGTACTCGGCCAGCGTGGGCACCCACACCGTGGCGGTGCGGCCCATGTACAGCACCGGCGCGTTCTGCGCCTGCGCCAGGCCGGTCTCGTCGGCGATCAGCGCGTGGATGTCGCCCAGCTTGCGGACGGCAACGGCGTGGGCGGTCGAGGCGGCCGCGGAGTCGGCCTGTTCGCCGGTGGCCTTGCCCCATGCTTCACGCGCGCCCTGCAGCGCGGCCGGAATGGTCGAGTCCGACAGCTGCGAACGCTGCCAGGCGGCCAGCGCGTCGAGTTCGCGGTTCACCTGAGCGGTGGACTGCTCGATCGCCTGGTCGGACACGTCGTCCTTGGCGAACTTGCGTACGACCAGTTGCTCGTGCTGCTGCACGCCCAGCATGGCGCGGTGCAGGTGGCCCAGCCCGACCACCGCGCTGCGCTGGGCGCGGGCGGCGTCGATCTCGGCGTTGGAGCGCACGACCAGGATGCCGGCCAGTACGCCGCAGGTCAGCATGAATGCAGCCCCGATGACCATCGCCTTCTGGTTGAAGCGCAACTGCTCCATCAGTCGGGTGGCGGGGGCGAGAAAACGGTCCAGCAGGGAAGAGGGACGGTTGGACATGATGCCTCGCGATTGCAAACGGGCCCTTTCGGGTCGACAACCGGTGCATCGGCGGGGCGGGACGAAACTTTAGGTGAACGAATGCAAACGGGCCCCTCAAGGTTCGCCGGGGGCGGCCGATGTAGGGGCTGACACGTCCACCCAAGGAGCTTCCCCATGCGCCACTCGCTCATCCTCGCCGCCGGCCTGGCCGTGCTGGCCCTGTCCTTCGCCGCGCCGGCCTCGGCCGACCTCAAGCCGACCAAGCGCGTCGAGCCGCAGTACCCGCCGGAAGCCGCCCGCGCCGGTACCCAGGGCTTCGTCGAAGTCGAATTCACCGTGGACCCGGCCGGCAAGGTCGCCAGCGTCTCGGTCGTCAACGCCAAGCCTGCCCGCGTGTTCGAGCAGTCGGCCGTGCGCGCCGTGAAGCAGTGGGAGTTCGCTCCGGGCGGCGGCAAGGGCAAGGTGCGCCTGGACTTCTCGCTGTAATCCCGGATCGCCAGCTGCATGCGAAGAACGCGCCCCCGTGGCGCGTTCTTCGTTTCAGGGGTCCGCTGTGGCGGCTGCGCTCAGAAGCTGTGCCGCGTCGCGCAGGCCATGACGTGGTTGTAGTCGCTGGACATGCAGCGATAGAAGGCCTGCTTCTCTCCACCGGCCGTCTGGCAGTCGCCGAGCGAGAGTTGCCCGCGTAATTGGGTCAGGGTCTTCGCGGTGGCCTCGAAATCGGCGCGGCGCAGGTAGCCGTCGTCAATGTTCCTGCGGCCGACCTCCAGCATGGTGTCCAGGCCCCCGTGCGCGTTCTCCACGGCCCTGGCGCAGGACAGCTCCGCGCCGTCATCGCGCACCTGCAGCAACGCCTGCGCGGCGCTCTCCGCCATCTCCTGCGTGCCCGGCGGCAACGGCCGCGTCTGCGCGAACCCCGCCTGTGCCTGCAGCGCGAGGACAAGCGCGACGGTCAGCGTGCGTGCGATGCGGGCGGCCATGCATGGGGTTCCGGGCATGCGGCCTCGTGCCGCGGTGCGCGAGCTTAACGCGCCGTCCCGCCATGCGGCAGTCCGCGCGCGGCCATGCGGGTTGACGCCGACCGGGCGCTGTCGAACCATCGGTCTCCCACGCGCGCGTCGAGGCCGTCATGACCGATCCGCAGGAGGTTTTCCAGCTGGCGTTGCAGCGCTACCGCGAGGCGGTGCATGCGAAGGACGCCGCCGCGCTGGTGTCGCTGTACGACGAGGACGTGTCCGTCTTCGACACCTGGGGGGCGTGGTCGCTGCGCGGCCGCGAGGCCTGGCACAAGCTGGTGGCCGACTGGTTCGGCTCGCTGGGCGAGGAACGCGTGGCGGTGGAGTTCGACCAGGTCGCCAGCGTCGACACGGCCGATCTCGTCGTCGGCCATGCCTTCGTCACTTTCGCCGCGTTCTCGCCGCAGGGCGAACGCCTGCGCTGGCTGACCAACCGCATGACGCTCGCGCTACGGCGCCACGGCGAGGACTGGAAGATCGTGCACGAACACACCTCGGTCCCGATCGAACACGCCACGCTCAAGGCAATCCTGCAGCGTGGCTGATCTCCTGCTAGTGCATCCCGCCGCCGCATCGGAGCTGCACAAGCGCGTGCACATCGACGCACTGCCGCAACGCGTGTGGCGCGCGCTGATCGACCCGGCCGCGATCGCCGCGTGGACCTCGGACGAACCGCTGGAAGTGATCACCGACTGGCGCATCGGTGGTCCCATCGTGTTTCGCGGCGTGCTGCACGGGCGCCTGCGTTTCGAAAACCACGGCGTGGTGGAAGCGTTCGAACCTGCGCTACGCCTGCAGTACACGCACTACAGTTCGCTGTCGAAACGCGCGCTGGGCGACGTGCCGGAAAACCACGTGGTGATCGAATTCGCGCTGACGCCCGATGGCGGTGGCACGCGGCTAGACCTCACATTGCGCCGGCTGCACGACGAAGCGGTGCGCGGCCACATGGATTTCCACTGGGACATGACGCTGCCCGCGCTCAAGTGTCATTGCGAGCGGGAAGACGTCGTCGCGGAGACGATCACGTGAAACGCATGCGCCCACCCCGCGCATTCTTCATCAGCGCCATCGTGTGCGTCGGTGCGGCCATCGCGGCCGTGTGGGTCGGCCTGTCGGCGCTGACGACCGCGAGCCTGCGGTTCGGCCAGTGCGGTCCCTCGTCGCTCGCGGCCGCGGAGGCGTATTGCCAGGCGGGCGCAAGGTTGCTGTACGTCGCCTATGGCCTGGGCGCGCTGGCCATCGTGACGGGCGTGCTGGCGTTATGGATCCGCCGGCGAGCATCGCGTCCCGGGCTGCGCGCCTGAGATACGCCATTCGCCGCCGTTTTGCCGATGCTGGCGCAAGCTCGCGACGCGATGGCGCCAATGACGCAGTACGTCGTGAAGCGACCGCTTAACGCGCGGACCGCCGATTTCGGTAACATCGCGTGACCGCCGGGGGTGAGACGGCGGTCACACCACCACACGCCATCAGGTTCCTGACGTGAGCCAGGAAATTACTCGACTGTTGCGCAGTTGGAGCGGGGGCGACCAGGAGGCGCTCGGCCCGCTGTTCGAGCTCGTCTACGAGACGCTGCACGAGATCGCCGTGGCGCGCCTGCGCAGCAACGCGCAGCACACGCTGCAGCCGACCTCGCTGATCAACGAGGCCGTGTTGCGCCTGATGGGCCGCAACGTGGAGTGGAACGACCGCGCGCACTTCTTCGCCGTGGCGGCGCTGAAGATGCGGGCGGTACTGGTGGATTACGCGCGTGCGATGGCTTCGGCCAAGCGCGGTGGCGATGTCGAGCTGCTGACGCTCTCGCATGCCGAGCACGAAGGCGTGGCGGTGGAGTTCGACGTGCTGGAACTGCATCGCACGCTCGAGAAACTGGCGGAGATGGATTCGCGTTCGGCGCGGGTGATCGAGATGGCGTACTTCGGCGGCATGGACCGCGAGGAGATCGCCGCAGTGATCGGCGTATCGGTGCCGACGGTGGATCGCGACCTGCGGTTCGCCAAGGCGTGGTTGAACAGGGAACTGGCTTGAGCACGACGGCTTGAGCGGCACGGCCCGGGGGAGGGCGATGGACGCAGAGCGCTGGCAGGAAATCCGGGAACTCTTCGACGCGGTGTGCGAACTGCCGCCGTCGCGCTGGGAACCCACATTGCGCGGCATGACCGGCGACCAGGTCGTCATCGACGAGGTGATGGCGCTGCTGGATGCGCAGACCGTGCAGCTGCAGCGCGTGTCCGGCCCGGTCGCGACGCTGCTGGCGGGCATGCCCGATGCGCAGCTGCAGCCCGGCGACCGGCTGGACGGCTGGCGCCTGGGCGAGTGCCTGGCCAGCGGCGGCATGGGCACGGTGTACGTGGCAGAGCGCGCCGACGGGCTTTTCCAGCAGCGCGTGGCGATCAAGCTGCTGCGCGGGTTCGCCGGCCCCGTCGCCGCGCGGCGCCTGGCCGCGGAACGGCAGATCCTGGCGAGCCTGCAGCATCCGGGCATCGCGCGCCTGTACGACGGCGGCACCACGCCGACCGGCCAGCCGTACCTGGTCATGGAATACGTCGACGGCCTGCCGCTGGACGAATACTGCGACCGCAACCGGCTGGGCCTGCGCGCGCGGCTGCAGTTGTTCCAGCGCGTGTGCGCGGCGGTGTCGGCCGCGCACCGGCAACTGGTGGTGCACTGCGACCTCAAGCCCGGCAACGTGCTGGTGCGCGGGGACGGCGAACCGGTACTGCTGGACTTCGGCATCGCGCGGCTGCTGGCCGAGCACGGCGAGGACGGCGCGGCGGGTTACGGCACCGCCGGCTATGCCAGTCCCGAGCAGCTCGCCGGCGAACGCATCGGCGTCGCCGCGGACGTGTATGGCCTAGGCGCGCTGCTGTGCCGCCTGGTCGCGGCACGCGCGCCTTCGCAGGGCGGTGCACTGCCGCCCAGCGCGCTCGCGCCGCCGGAGACACCGTGGCGCAGGCAGTTGCAAGGCGATCTCGATGCGATCGTCCTGAAGGCCTGCCACGCCGATCCGGCGCAGCGTTACGCCTCGGTCGAAGCGTTCTCGGACGACCTGCAGCGTCACCTGGATCGGCGGCCGGTGCTGGCGCGTCCACGCAGCGCCGGTTACCGGCTCTCGCGCCTGCTGGCGCGCCGCTGGCGCGAGGGCATTGCGGCGGCGGGCGTGATCGCGCTGTGCGTCGCGTTCGTGTGGCAACTGAGCGAAGCGCGCCAGCGTGCCGAACAGGAAGCGCAGGTTGCGCGCAAGGTCAGCGACCTGCTGGTGAAGGCGTTCGCCGCGGCCGACCCGAAGGCGCGCGGCGCACGCGGTGCGCAGGTGCTGACTGCGCGCGACGTGCTCGACCGCGGTGCGGAACAGCTGCCGGAACTGGCGGATTCGCCGGAGTTGCTCGCGCGGCAGCGCGCCGTGATCGGCATGGCCTACAAGAACCTCGGCGAAACCAGCCGCGCCGAGCCGCTGATGAAGCAGGCGGCCGACGAACTCCTGGCGCTGGATGCGCCTGAAGAGGCGGCCGCCGTGCTGAGCGAACTCTCGGTGCTGCAGGCCAACAGCAAGCGCGGCGACGAGGCGGTCGCGGTCGGCCGGCGCTCGCTGGAACTGCGCGAACAAAACGGTGGCGATGCGCTAGCCATCGCCGATTCGTACAACTCGCTGGGCATCGCGCTGGTCGCGCAGGGCGAGCCCGACCAGGCCGTCGAGGCGCTGAAGAAGTCGCTGGAGCTGCGCCGCGCGAAGCTGGGTGCCGGCCACGACAGCGTCGGCGTGACCCTGCAGAACCTGGCGATGGCCTATCGCGAGCAGGGCCAGTACAAGCTGGCCGAGCAGATGTACTACGACGTGCTGGCGCTGCGCCGCCGGCATGGCACGCGCACGCTGGGCATCGTGCATGCGCAGCTCGGGCTGGCCAGCGCGCTCAACGCGCAGGGCCGGCACGCGGAAGCGGCCAGGGTGCTGCGCGAGAACGTCGAACTGGCGCGCGCCGTCTACGACGACCGCGGCGACGACATGGCCACGGTGTACAGCGAACTGGCCAGCACGCTGCAGGACATGGGCGAGTACGGCGAGGCGTTGCCCAACTACCGGCGTTCGCTGGAAGTGGCGGCCGAGTCGGGCGGCGACGACACCATGGAATACGCCATCAGCCTCAACAACCTCGCCACGCTGCTGGAATCGCGCGGCGAGCTGGCCCAGGCCGAGACGGCCTTCCGGCGTTCGCTGGAGATCCGCCGTTCCCATCTTCCGCCCGACGACCGCAGCGTGCTGCGCGCCGAAGGCAACCTGGCGCGGCTGATGATGCGCAGCGGACAGTTGCGCGAATCCCGCCCGGTGCTGGAGCAGAACCTGGCGCAGTGGCAGCGCAGGTCCGACAAGCCGACGCCGGAGCTGGTGATCGCGATGCTGGGCGTGGTCGAGTGGCACCTGCGCGACGGGCAGTACGACGCCGCGCAGGCGCTGCTGGAGCGCACGCCGGTGTTGCCGGAGGAATCGCCCAACCTGGCGACGCGCCGCCTGACGATGCGTGCGGAGCTGGCCCAGCGGCGTGGCCAATGGGTGCAGGCGCAGGACCTGTGGGGACAGGTCGTGGAGCGCACCAGCCAGCAGGTCGGGGCCGGCCAGGTCACCACCGCGCGCTGGCGCGTGCCGTATGCCGAATCGCTGCGTGCCGCCGGTCGTACCGACGAGGCGCGACGGCAGGTCGAACTGGCGCAGGCACCGTTGCGGCACGCGCTGGCTGACGGCGCCGAACCCCTGCAGCGCTTGCAGGCGCTCGAGCAGGGCCTGGGCATGGGCGCGCCAGAGACCTCCCGCAAAGGGTGAGGCCCTCCACGGAAGCGGAACCGGCGTGATAGGGCCGGTCCGCTTTTGCCGGTAAACCAGATACAGGGGGAGTACGCATGCGCGTACATGGCCCCCGTTTGCCGATCGAACAGGGGGAAGCCATGAAGCAGCTGCTGATCTACGACCGCCCGACGCCGCTCAACCGCGACATCCACCGCCACCTGCGCGTGCAGGCGCGCCCGGGCGACTTCCGCTTCTCCGCGCAGGTCAATTCGGTGCCGTTGGCCGCGTCCGAGTTCGCCCGCGCAAGCGCGGATTTCCCCATCGTGTTCGCCGGCGACGAACAGCCGGTGCCGGCGGCGCTGGTCGGCCTGCGAGCCAACGAGAACCTGATGACCGACGCCGAGGGCCGCTGGCGCGACGGCGCGTACGTGCCGGCGTTCCTGCGCCGGTATCCATTCGTGCTGGCCGAAAAGCCGGACAGCGACGACTTCACCGTGTGCCTGGATGCGGCCTTCGCCGGACTGGGCGGCGAACACGGCGAGCCGCTGTTCACCGATTCGGGCGAGGACACCCCGCTGCTGAAGAACGCGGTGGCCTTTCTCGGCGAATACCAGCAGCACCTGCGCCGCACGCGCGACCTGGTCGCGCGGCTGAAGGAACACGACCTGCTGGTGCCGAAGGTGATGCGCGTCGAACCGCAGGGCGACGAGGCGTTCCAGCTGCACGGCTTCTCCGTCGTCGACGAAACCCGCCTGCAGGCACTGAAGGGCAAGCCGCTGCAGGAGCTGCTGCGCAGCGGCGACCTGGGCTTCATCTACGCGCACCTGGTCTCGCTGTCGCGCATCGAGCGGCTCACCGTGCAGCTCGACGCACGCCGCGCCGCGCAACCGGCGCACTGACGACGCGGGCACCACGCCCGCATCGCACTCCTTCACCGACACCCGCAACGCATCGGCGCACGGCCCGGACCGGCCGTGCCCAGGGGAAGCACATGACGCGCATCGACCGACTGACCGCCCGTACCCAGCCGCAGCAGGCGCACGCGCCCGCCACGGTCCGCACGCTCACCGCGGCCATCGCGTCGGTACTCGGCGTCGGCCTGCCCGCGCAGGCCTGGGCGCAGGCGACCAACATCGCCCCCGACCAGCGCACGGGCACCACGGTGACGGGTGGCAGCGGCACGTTCGACGTCACCACGTCGACCACGCGCGGCGCCAACGCCATCAACTCCTTCCGCGAGTTCGTGGTGGGCAGCGGCGACACGGTCAACCTGCACCTGCCCGGCGGCACGCGCAACCTGATCAACCTGGTGTGGGACAGCCAGGCGCTGGTCAACGGCACGCTCAACAGCTACCTGGCGAACAACCAGATCGGCGGCCGCGTGTTCTTCGCCGACCCGCACGGCTTCGTGCTGGGCAGCCAGGGCGTGATCAACGTCGGCGCGCTGGCGGTGAGCACGCCGACGACGGCCTTCATGAACAGCGTGCTGTCGGCCGACGGCACCATCGGCGACAACGGCATCGAGCGCCTGCTCAAGGGCGACGTCGACCTGGCCGACGGCAGCGTCAGCCTGGCCGGCCGCATCAACGCGCTGGACGACGTGCGCGTGCAGGCGCGCGCGGTCGATGCCTCCGGCGTGATCTGGGTCGAGGGCGGCAACGGCGACGACAGGCTCGACACGCAGATCGCCGTGAACACCGGCGCCGGCACCGGCACGCGCCTGGTGCAGGATGGCGACACGGTGCTGCTGGTGGCCACCGATGCCATCGACGTGAGCGGCACGCTGCGCACGCAGGGCGGCGACGTGATCCTGCAGTCGGACGATGCGGTGACGCTCGCCGGCACCGCGCAGATCAACACGCGCACCGTGGCCGTCGCGGCCGACGCGTCGCAGGACGCTACCGCGTCCACCGGCGCTTCCGGCGACGTCACCGTGGCCGCGCGCACCATCGACGTGCAGCAGGGCGCACGCGTGCTGGCGTTCGCCGACAACGGTCATGCTGCCGGCGACATCGCGTTGCAGGCCTCGGCTTACGACAAGGTGCAGACGGGCGATGCGGAAGCGATCAGCTCCGTCACCGTGGACGGCACGCTGCGCGGGCGCAACGTCAGCGCCACCGCGCGCTCGCAGGCCTTGTCGGGCTGGGACTTTGACGCCAACGGCGACCTGGTCGATCCGGTGCTCGCCGCCGGCTCGACCCTGCTGGGTGTCGCCGGCAGCTTCTCCATGGGCTACCTGGACGCCACGGCCAGCGCGACGGTGAGCGTTGGCCAGCACGCCGTGCTGCGCGCGTCGGAAGACCTGACCCTGAAGGCCGAAGCCATCGACAAGGTCGAAACCTCCGCGATGAACCTGGGCAGCGGCATGCTCAACCAGTTCGCGGGCATGGCCTCGGTGTATGGCGGCATCGACGCCGACGCGACGGTGGCCGTCGCCGGCGGCGCCAGCCTGCATGCGACCGATGCGCTGTCCATCCAGGCGCGCACCGACAACCTGATGGACATCTCGGCCAAGTCGATCACCACCGGCGACCAGCCGTTCGTGGCGACCATCGCCTGGTCCGACATCGAAGTGGACAGCTCGGCCACCGTGGCCGCCGGCGCGGACCTCAAGGGCGATGCGGTCGAGATCAGCGCGGCCAACAAGAACAGCTTCACCACCGCCGCGACCGCCATGTCCAATCCGGCCGGCAAGGTCGGCGTGGCCGGCGCGGTGAGCCTGCAGGACGTCAACGCCACCGCGATCAACGCCGCCAGCATGAGCGGCATCGGTTCGCTGCTGATCGACGCGGACACCACGACCTCGAAGAACGCCACCACCGCCACAGTCGGCGTCGCCAGCCAGGGCATGGCGATGAAGATGTACCAGGTGGCCGGCGACGCGATGGACGCCATCGGCAGCCGCATCGGCAACGCACTGCGCGACAGTTCCGGCCAGATCGGCGACCAGAAGGCGTCCTCGCATACCAGCGATTCACCGTTCCGGCTTGGCGGTGCGCTGGCCTTCACCGACGCGCAGCACGACGCCACGGCGGAACTGGCCGACAACACCAGCATCGTCGCCAGCGGCAACGTGACCGTGCATGCCGGCGTCACCGACGGCGCGATCCGCAGCCAGGCCGTGAGCGCGGTCGATTCGGACACGAAGCAGAAGAACGAAGACGGTTCGATGTCGAACGTGTCGCTGTCGGCCGGCATGAACTGGGCGAACTACCGCCACAATGCCAGCGCGCGCGTGGGCCGCGGCGCGGCCATAGATGCCGCGCGCATCGCGGTCGGCTCGGAAACGCGCGTGCCGGTCAACATCAGCTGGACCGATTTCTCCAGCCTCGACCAGATCCTGGGCAAGCTCAACGCGACGCTGGGCGTGGCCGACCAGGTACTCACCAGCTACACCAGCGCCAAGAGCCAGGCGGGCGACCTCGCCATCGGCGGTGCGGTCAACTATCACCAGGTCAGCAACACCAGCCGCGCGTGGATCGACGATGACGCGCGCCTGACCGCCCGCGCCGACGGCGACGATGCGTGGTCCACCGCGCTGGTCTCGGGCGCGACGGCGAACTGGGCGCAGTCCATCGACGTGGCCGCCCTCAACGAAGTCAGCGCCGTGCACGTGGCTGGGCACATCGGCCTGCCGGTGCCGGTGATATCGAACGAAGCCGGCCAGGACGGCGCGGCGGTCGGTGGCGCGTTCACCGACACCATCTACAGCGGCAAGACCATCGCCGGCATCGCGGCCGGTGCCGTCGTCACCACGGCCGACGGTCTGTCCGTGCGTGCCGACAGCCGCGACAACATCGTCACGGTGGCCCCGATGGCGGGCAAGGGGGCCAGCATCGGCGTCAACGGCACCGTCGCCATCGTTGACATCGACAACACGACGCGCGCCTCGATCAGCAACGACGCCAGCATCACCGCCGACACCGTCGGCCTGAGCGCGCAGGAAGACCTGTTCGTCTGGTCCGTGGCCGGCGCGCTGACCATGGGCAACAGCGTCTCGGTCGGCATGAGCGTGGGCATCAACAACCTCGATGCGGACACGCGCGCCTACATCGGCGACAACAGCGACGACGACGCCAACGGCCGCAGCTCGGCGCAGACCGACGGCATGGTCGCCACGCATGCGCTGGCCGTGGATGCCGCGACGAAGGGCCAGGCCGGTGCCGTCACCGTGGCCGGCAGCTACACCAGCAGCGAACCGCCGGGTTCGCCGCCGGGCCTGATCGACCGCCTGACCAGCTCGGTCAACGGCAAGATCGACGGCCTGCGCGGCAAGGCGGCGGACAAGTTCACCAAGCTGCCGCTGCTCAACAAGCTGGCCGACACCGTGCGCGGCAAGCAGGACCTGACGCCCGCCAGCGAGCAGGCGCAGCCGAAGTTCGGCATCGGCATTTCCGGGTCGGCCAGCGTCAACATGGCGCAGTTGGGCTCGCGTGCGTATCTCGACGGCGCGACGGTGACCGGCCGCGACGGCGGCACGCAGACCACCTCGGTGCAGGCCACCAATTCAGCTGAACTGGTCAGCGCCAGCGGTGCGGCGGCGATCGTCCGTGCACAGGCACCCAGCAGCAAGTTCAACGCCGCCATGGCCGGGGCCGTGGCGTACAGCCTGATCGACAACGACACGCAGGCGTACGCGAAGGACAGCGCGATCTCGCAGGCCAACGACGTGACGCTGCGCGCGCTGAGCGCCGGCGAGCAGACGGGGATCGCGATCAGCGTCGGCGTGGAAGCGTCCGGCGGACAGAGCGCCAGCGCCAGTGTCACCGGCTCGTTCTCCATCGGTCAGTCGTCCAACCGCACGCACGCCGGGCTGGAGAACAGCACCGTCACCGGTGCGGCCGGCAGCAGCGACCGCGACGTGGAGATCACCGCGTACGACCGCACGCGCATCGGCCTGGGCGGCGGCGCGCTGTACGTCAACACCACCAGCTCCAGCCAGAACGCCAACATCGGCGCGGCGTTCACCTACGCCGAGACCGACGACGAAACGCTGGCCTACGTGAAGGGCGGCAGCCTGACCTCGTTCGATGCGGTGCAGGTGCGCGCGATCGATTCGGCGCTGATCGGCACCGGTGCGGGGATGGGCGGCGGCGGCGCGCAGGCCAACGGCCTGGCCGGCGCGTTCGTGTGGAACGACATCGGCAACACCACGCGCGCCTCGATCACCGACGGCGCCGTGCTGCGCACCGCCGGTGCCGACGGCATCGCGGTGAGCGCGCGGTCCAGCGCGCCGCTGGGCGAACTGGACGCGCTCATCGACGGTGGCATCGGCAACCGCTCCGGTTACGACTTCAGCGGCAACGGCCTGTACGACAATGCCGGCGAGACGGGTCTGCCGGGCACCGCCATCGTCTCGGTCGCCGGCCTGGTGCAGGTGGGCAAGAACAACATCGGCCTGTCGTTCGTCGGCAGCGACGTGCACAACACGCACGAGGTGCAGATCGACTCGGCCACGCTGGACGCGCAGGACGGCGCGATCGACCTGCACGCCAGCGACGACACGCGCATCGTCTCGCTGTCGGTGGGCGCGGGCGTGGCCACCGGCAAGTTCGCCGGCATCGGCAACGCCACGGCGAACCAGATCCGCAACATCGACCGCGTCGCCATCAGCGATTCGTCGCTGACCGGCGCCAGCCTCAGCGCCAAGGCCGAGGACCGCTCGCGCATCGATACGCTGGCCGGCAACGTCGCGTACTCGGCCAACACGGCGGTGGGCGCGGCGGTCACCTACAACAGCCTCGACAACACCGTGCAGGCGCACCTGTCCGGCAGCACACTGGACGTGGCCGGCGCGGCGCAGCTGACGGCGCTCAACGACGCGGAAGTGCTGGCCGGCGCGGTTGCCGGTGCGGCCTCGCAGAGCGTCACGATCACCGGCTCGCTCAGCTGGACCGAAAGCGACAGCGAGGTCGATGCCACCATCGACGGCGACAGCCAGGTCAGCGCGGGCGACCTGACCGTCAGCGCGGAGAACGCGGCCAATCTGAAGACGCTGGCCGGCAGCGTGGCGATCTCGAAACAGGCGGCCATCGGCGCTGCGTTCAACATCGTCGACGTGTCCGACACCACCACCGCGCGCATCCTCGATTCCGGGCTGGACATCGACGACGCGCTGCGCGTCACCGCGAAGGGCACCGGCGAGGTGTACTCGCTGGCGGTGGCCGGCGCGGTGTCGCAGAACTTCGCGGTCGGCGGCTCCAACACCGACAACTTCATCGACAACACCGTGCGCGCCGAAGTCGACGGCGTGCGCGGCGTCGCGGCGCAGACGGGCGCCCGTGCGCGCACGCTGGACATTGAAGCCACCAACACGGTGGCCGCGCATTCGCTGGCCGGTGCGGTCGCGGCGGCCAAGAGCGTGGCCGTGGGTGGCGCGGTCGGCGTGAACATGATCGACGGCAGCACGCGCGCGCTGCTGACCGATTCCGTGCTGGCAGTGAGCGACACGGTGGACGTGAGCGCCGAGTCGCGGGCCACCATCGAAACGATTGCCGTGGCCGCCGGTGGCGCGCAGACGGTGGGTTTCGCCGGCTCGGCCACCACCAACACCATCGACAGCCAGGTCGAGGCGGGCATCGCCAACACCTCGCTGGCGCAGGCGGGCAACGTCACCACGGTGGCCGCGCGCGACGCCTCGCAGATCGACTCGCTGGCCGGCGCGGCCGGCGTCGCGCAGAACGCGGGCATCGGCGCGGCGGTCGCGGTGAACCGCGTCGGCACCGACGTCAGCGCCTGGCTCGACGGCGGCGCCGACAACCGGCAGTACCACGCGGGCGACGTCACCATCAGCGCGCGCGGGACCAACCGCAACAGCGACGACTCGGCCAACATCCGCACCATCGCGATCGGCATCGGCGGCGGCGTGGATGTCGGCGGCGCGGCGTCGGTCGCGGTCAACCTGATCGACGGCGACGTGTCCTCGCGCATCGGCAACGGCGCCAACGTGCTGGCCGAGAACAACGTCGCCGTGCTGGCCGAGAACCGCCAGGGCATCGACGTGTTCGCCGGCAGCGCGGGCATCAGCCTGATGCGCGCGGGCATCGGCCTGGGCGCAGTGGTCAACGAGATCGGCGGCGACACCAGCGCGCTGATCAGCGGCAGCACCACGCAGGTCAGCGCGCTGGCCAAGGGCGAGGGTCGCACGGTGTCCAGCGGCAGCCTGCAGGATCCCGACGCGGTGAATGCGCTGGACCTGGAGAACGTCGAGGACTACGTCGCGCCGGACCTGGGCTTTGGCACCACCACCGTCAACGGCGTCGCGGTCAACGCGGCGAGCGCGCAGCACGTGACCTCGCTGGGCGCCAGCCTGGCGCTGTCGTTCAACCCGAAGGGCTCGTTCGCGTTGGCGGCCATCAGCGGCACCAACGTGCTGGGCGGCACCACCACGGCCGGCATCGACGGCGCACGCATCAACCAGGCCGCGGGTGCGGCCGCCGACCAGAACGTCGACGTGCGCGCCGGCAGCCACGTGATGAGCGCCAACTTCATCTTCGGCGCGGCTGGCGGCACCACCGACGTTGGCGCCACCGCGGCCATCGCCAGCACCGTGTTCGACCAGGGCACCAGCGCCTACATCCGCAACGCCACGGTCGATGCCGCGCAGGACGTCAACGTGTCCGCGGAAGCCAGCCAGAACTCGGTGTCGATCGCGGCGGGCATCGCCGGCGCCATCGTCGGCGGGGCGGCCAGCGGTGCCATCAACCTGTTCGACGCGGACACCCGCGCCTATGTCGAAGGCGGTTCGATCGGCGCGCGCCATCTCGACGTCTCCGCGCTGGACACTACCAACGTCAACCTGATCGCCGGCAGCGGCGCGGGCGGCGCCGTCGGCGTGGCCGGCAGCTTCCTGGTCAACGTCGGCCAGACCACCACGCAGGCGTACGTGGGCGATGGCGACAGCGCCACCACGCTGGACCTGTCGGGCAACCTGACCATCGACGCGCTGACCCGCAACGACATGCAGGGCATCGCGGTGTCCGGCGCGGTCGGCGGTGCCGCGGGCGTGGCCGGCATGGCCATCGTCAACGTCGTGCAGAACGACACGCAGGCCTGGCTGCAGAACGCCGTCGCCGACACGGGTGGCGCGCTCACCGTGAGCGCGCGCGAGGAACTCGACCTGGCTGCGTATTCCGGCGCACTGGGCGTGAGCCTGGGCGGCTACGGCGTGGGCGCTTCGGCCAACATCGCGGTGCTGGGCAGCAACGTGTCCGCCGCCGTGGTCGACAGCGACGTCGACGTGGCCGGCGCGATGCGCGTGGAAGCCGACAGCGACCGCGAGATCGACGCCATCACCATTTCCGCGGGCGTGGGCCAGACCGCCGGCATCGGCGGCGCGGCCGCGCTGCTGCTGATCGGCGACGGCGATCGCGGCGATGCGAACGACGAGCTCGACGCCGGCGGCAACGGCACCGTCTCGCGCCTGGACGACCTGGCCAGACTCGGCCGCGTCGATTCGGCGCTGGTCGGCGACGCGCTGAGCGAGAACGAGCGCCAGCGCATCAACAACCGTTCCGCCTACAGCCTGAAGGACGCAGTCGGCGGCGGCCATGACGGCGTGTACGCCAGCGTGCACGGCGGCACCGTCGATGCCGCCTCGCTCACCGTGGATGCGGAAAGCACCGTGCGTACCGAGAACCGCGTCGGTGCGCTCGGCGCAAGCCTGGGCGTCGGCGTCGGCGGCTCGTTCGCCTACACCGCCCTGTACGGCACCACGCAGGCGGAGATTGCCGGCGCACAGGTCAACAGCAGCAGCGTCGATGTCGGCGCGCGCGCCGGCAACGGCAGCGGTGCCGCGGCGCTGGCGGAAAGCTACGTCGGCGGCATCGGCCTGGTCGGACTGGGCGCGGGCGTGTCGATCGCCCGCGTGGACCAGGTGGTGAGCGCGAAGGCCGGCGGCACCTTCACCGGCAATGGCGGTCACCTCGATGTCACCGCCGAAGACGACAGCGAAGTGCAGGCGCACGCCTATGGCGGCTCCGCCGGCGGCGCGGCCGCGGGCGTGGTGGTCGCCGATGCGGCCAAGTCCAGCCAGGTCGAAGCGGTGCTGGCCGCTTCCAGCCGCGTCAGCGGCTATGACTCGCTGACCATCGACGCAGACAGCCACGGCCGCGTGGAAGCCGAAGGCATCGGCGCCAGTGCCGGCCTGCTGTTCGCCGCCAACGGTGTGGGTGTGAGCGCCCGCGACAGCTCGCGCGTGCGCGCCGAGATCGGCGATGCCGCCGTCGTCGCGGTCAACAACGCCATCTCGGTCAACGCCAGCGCGCGGCCGCAGGCGTACGCGGATGCGCTGGGCGTCAGCGTGGGCGGCACGGCCGGCCTGGGCGCCTCGGTGGCCATCGCACGCGCCGACGTGGACGTCGATGCGCACCTGGGCGACAACGTGCTGCTCGCCGCCGACAGCGTGAGCGTGGACGCCAGCGCATCGCCGGACGGCACCACGCCGGGCGCGTACGCCAAGGCGGTCGCGGGCACCGGCGGCACGCTGCTCGGCGCGACCGCGTCGGTCGCGGAGGCCCACGGCGATTCGAACGTCACCGCCGATACCGGCCGCGACATCGAGATCGTCGGCGGCAACGTCACCGTGCGTGCCACCAACGACACCTCGCAGGAAGCCGAAAGCCTCGGCGTCGCCGTCGGCGCGCTGGCGGTCGGTGCGTCCGTCGCCAAGGCGACCTCCAACACCCAGACCACCGCAACGCTGGGCGAAAGCGCGCTGGTGCACGGCGAAGTGCGCCGCGACGGCAACGGCAACATCGTCCGCGACGGCAATGGCAATCCGGTCCACAACGTGGCCGGCAACGTGCTGGTCAAGGCCGACGGCACCGACCGCAACCGGGCCAACGCGACCGCCGGCAGCGGCGGCGTGGTGTCCGGCGCGGCGGCGGAATCGACCACGTCGGCCATTTCCACGGTCGATGCGGCGATCGCCGCCGATGCGGTGGTGCGCGCGCGCGACATCCAGCTGCGTGCCGACCACGACTCGCGCTATGCGGGCCTGGCCGACTCGACCAATGCGGCCGTCGTCGGCGGCAGCGGCGCGGCGGCCTACAACAGCGCCAACGCGACGGTGCGCGCGAAGGTCGGCGACCGCGCCTACCTGGACTCGGTGGGCGACCTGTCCGTCATCGCCAACAACGCCTTCCACAGCGACGTCACCGATACATCGGTGTCCGCCGCGGGCGGTGGCGTGATCAATGGCAGCGCCGCGCTGATCGAAACGCGACTGACCGGCAACACGCGCGCCGACATCGGCAGCAATGCGGTGCTGCTGACCGGCGCCGGCAACGCCAGTAACGGGCAGGCGGGCGAACTGGAAGTCGTCGCCAGCACGCAGGCCGACACCAGCGACACCGCCAGCCTCAGCACCGGCGGTGCCATCGACGTGGCGGTGGTCAAGGTCGACGTGGACGGCGATTTCGACAACCGCGTCGGCATCGGCAACAACGCCTGGCTCAACAGCTTCGGCTACATCAACGTCGGCACGTACACGCAGGCCGCCTCGACCGCGCGCGCGCTGGTCAACACCTGGGGCCTGGCCGCGGTGGGCGTGGCGTCCTCGGACGTTTCGTTCGACAACAGCCAAGGCGTGGCGGTGGGCGACGGCGCGGTGCTGGAGGCCTACAAGAACATCTACCTGACCGCCGGCCGCGACGCGCGCAACCTGCACGACACGCGCCTTACCGCCACCAGCCAGGCGCAGGGCTACGTGCGCGGGCTGATCGCGATCCCGGACGCCAGCGCGTCGGCGGATTCGCGCAGCACCTCGGACGTGACCATGGCCGCCGGCAGCAAGGCGCTCGGTGCCAGCAACGTCACGGCGGGCGCGTACACCGGCGATCTGCGCAACGAGGTGGACGGCACCGGGCACGGTTATCAGCTGGGTTTCATCCCGGTCACGCAGCACGACAGCGACAGCCACACCTACGGCCGCGGCACGCTCAACCTCAACGGCGAGATCCTGGCCGGCCGCTACAACCGCCTGGATATCGTGATCAATGCCGATGGCAGCCTCACGCAGAACGCCGGCATGCCGGTGGTGGCGACCAGTGGCACGTTCAATCCGGTGGCCTTCCTGGACGGCCTGGACTGCGGTGGTTCGGACAGCGACGGATGCAAGGGCCTGGCCGCGCTGCGGGGCTCGGTCTACAACGGCAACACCGGCTATTGGCAGCTGGGGCCGCTGTTCGCGGCGGGCGGCGACGTGTTCCTGCACGGCGACAGCATCACCGGCACCGGCACGGCGACCGCCAAGGGCGCGCCGAGCATCTCGGTGGTCAACAACAGCAACCGCTATCTCCTGCTGGATTCCATCGAAACGCCGGACTATTCCGGCGGCCGCGTGCGCTTCACCGGCACCAGCAACACCGCCGGCGGCATGACGCTGGCGCAGGAGTCCTCCGGTGCGCAGCCGAAGGTGTTCCTGCACAACGCGTGGGGCGGCAGCAATGCGCCGGCCATCTTCATGATGGAAGACGTGCGCAACATCGGCGGCCTGGTCCACGTGCGCAACGATGAGGGCTCGATCGGCCAGTTCGGCACCACCTACGCGCAGCAGCAGTTGGTGGAAGCGCCCAACGGCATCGTCACCTTCAACGACATCAACGCCAACTGGTTCAGCGGCAGCAACCCGCAGTCGGACTGGCGCAACGTGATGCTGCGTCCGGGCAGCGCCAACGATGCGGTCGCGTACATCGCCAATTACCTGTACGGCAATACCGGCAACCTGTTGTACCGGCCGGGCCCCAATGGCGACTACGCCGGCGAATCCATCGTGCTATGGGGCGGCTGCACGCCGCATACCAGCAACGACGGTTGTGGAGTGGGCCCATACGGCACCGTGGATTTCCACGGTCGCGGGATGCCGATCCTGCCGGGCCGCTCGCTCGGCCAGACGCTGGGATACGAGTCCAGCGGCGCGGCGACCAACGCCGGCAACAGCAGCTTCCGCGGCCAGCAGATCTACGTGCGCGCGGCCTACATCGACGTCAACAGCGAGATCAACGCCGGCGCCGGCACCGACTGGTCCCTGCGCATCGATTCGGCGGCGGGCAACTGGATCGCCGGCATCGACGCCATCGGCGGCAGCGGCCTGTACGAGATTCCCGAGAACCTGCTCGCGACGATGGGCGTGGATTCCAACAAGATCCAGGCCTGGTACGACGCCTCCAACAAGCGCATCGTCGTCGACGACGTCAACGCGTCCGGCGGCGGCTACGTCTACCTGGACGGCCGCATCGTCAGCAGCACGCCGCACGGCAAGATCAAGGTCAACAGCGGCTACGGCGACGTGCGCATCGGCAGCCAGCTCGCGCTGCCCGTCACCGTGCAGGACATCAACGTCGGCAACGGCGCGGTGGGCGTGATCGAGATCGTCGACCGCCAGAAGGCCGTCGTGAATGGCCGTCCGTACACGACCTGGTACGTGAGCCGCCAGGGCGAAGCTGCGGTGGCCTACGACAACCGCAACGGCGCGACCAGCTACGACACCGCCTACCAGCTCGGCGACGCCACCGGCTATGACCCGACGGCCGGCATGCGTTACCGCTGGCAGGAGGTGGCCTATGTCGGTCGCGACATCGAGGGCAACAACTGGTACTGGACCGACGCCAGCGGCGGCGGCGTCGACGACGGCCAGCAGTGGCAGACCCGCAACGCCGGCTTCTACCAGGGCGCCACCGGTGGTCCGGCGTTCGAGGAATCGATCACCGGAACCCTGGGCGGCGGCAACAGCTGGAAGGTCAGCTATGGCTGCGATGACGACGGCGATTGCAACTACGGCTTCCCGACGCCACCCAATGGCATGCACTGGAACGAGGATCGCGAGGACGACGGCGGTTACGAAACCTGGTGGCGCTACTGGATGCCGAACACCGGCAGCATCACGCTCAGCGCTTCGGTCAAGGCCGACAACCGCATCGCGATCGATTTCAGCGGCAACACGCAAGCCAATATCGACGTCGACGTCCGCGGCGACCTGTACCTGGACGGCCGCATCTCCAACCAGTACGGACAGACCAGCCTGAGCGCCAACGGGCAGGGCGGCGCGTCCGGCGCGGGCGACATCGTGCGCGGTGGCGACACCTCGGAAATCCTGGCGCGCGACCTGCGCCTTGAAGCCACCGGCGGCATCGGCGTGCACGACGTGGTCAATCCGCTGGCGATCACGCTGGCCGGCGGCGGTTCGGTCACGGCGCATTCGGGTGCGCGCGGCGTGAACCTCGACATCGCCTCGGACGTGAAGCTCAACGTCAGCGCGAAGGACGCCAGCGGCTACGGCAACGTCAACGTCGTGGCCAACGGCAACATCACCGGGATCGACGGACAGTCGCGCGACGTGGTCGGCCGCGACATCACGCTGCGCAGCCGCTACGGCGACATCGGCAGCCTGGCGCGACCGCTCAACCTGGAAGCGCACGAAACCGCGCTGTACGACGGCGGTACCAGCGGCGGCGTGGTCAATGCATCGGCCATGGGCGACATCGCGCTGGCCGACCATGCCGGCGACTTCTGGATCGGCAGCATCGTGTCCGAGGCCGGTGACGTGCGGCTGGATGCGCCCAATGGCGCGTTGCTCGACGCCGGCCTGCGCACCGCGGCCGACACGCTGACGCCGGAGCAGGCGCAGGAGATCTGGGACGACCTGCAACTGGACGGCAGCGGTCGCGACGATTCGGTTCGTGCCTACGAGAACCAGGTCACCGCGCGGTACCAGGAATACTGGCGCCTGCTCGACATGGGCCAGGTGGTGGACGGCGAGTTCCGCCTGGACGATGCGCGCATCGCGCTGTATCGCCCGCAGGCGGAGGCCGCGGCCGGCCGCATGGGCCTGGGCGACGACGAAGTGCGTGCCTACGTGGCCTCGCGCTACGACAGCATGGCACTGCTGTTCGAACAGGCCTACGGCAACGGCTGGGCCCAGCGCAGCGAGTTCCAGCAGCAGGTGGCGTCCTACGCCTACACGGTGGACACGGCCTCGCAGCTCTACACCGACCTGACCCGCAACGCGGTCTGGACGCAGGAGCAGCTGCGCTATGCGATCAACGCCAACGCACTGCAACCGTCCGGCGGCGCGGTGGGCAACACCGAGCCGAACGTCAGCGGTCGGAACGTCGTGCTGAACGCGCGCGACATCGGCCGCCTGGCCCCGGACCTGGACGTGGGTTACGCCGACCTGGCCTCGGGCAACGTCAATGTCGAGCAGGCGTTGGCCTTGGCACTGGCCAACGCGCCGGGCGACGTCTCGCTGCTCGCGCCGGACGGCCATGCGCTCACACGCGACGAACTGCTCGCGCTGAGCGAGGATGACATCCGCAACGGCGCCATCGCGACCGTGCGCGTCAAGCGCACCTCGCCGCTGTTCGTCGCCGCAAGCGGCTCGCTGTCGGCCGACGCACAGAACAACGCATTCGTGCAGGCCAACGGCGACGTGCGCGTGGACCGCATCGATGCGGGCGGCAACGTGCGCTTGGCGGCCGGCGGCGGCATCACCGCCGCGCGCGACGACGGCATCGCCGCCATCGCGATCGGCGGCGACCTGGTCGTGCTGGCGGGCAGCGGCAGCATCGGCACATCGGCCACCGACACCACGGCGGCATCGCCGCTGGTGGTGGACATCGGCGGCGGGCTGCTGTCGGCGTCCGCGGGCCAGGATGCCTTGCTGCGCCAGATCAATGGCGACTTCACCATCGGCAGCGTGTTCGCCGGCGGCACCGTCGACCTGGAAGCGCGTGACGGCAGCCTGCTGTCGTACCTGGATGTGATCGCCGTCGATGGACGCGACGTCAACCTGCGTGCGCAGGGCGACATCGGCCGCCGCAGCGACGCCGCCATCGGCGGCATCGATGCCCCGATGCAGGTGCGCAGCTCCGGCCAGCTCAACGGCACGGCCGGCGGCAACGTGTGGCTCGCCAGCGACCTGGACCTGGACATCGGCGAGCTGGCCGCGCAGGGCAACCTCGACGTGACCGGCAGCGGCCGCGTGGACGCCCAGCGCCTGCTGGCACAGAACGGCGCGCTGCACGCTTCGGCCGGTGCGGATGCGAACGTGGGCGAAGCGATCGCGGGTGGCGCGCTGTCGCTGACCGCGGTGGGCGATCTGTCCGTCGCCACGCGCGCGCAGGCCGGCGACACGCTCGACGTGCTGGCCGGTGGCGCATTGAACGTCGCCGACGATGCGCAGCTGTCGGGCAATGGCGTCACGCTGGACGGCGCCAGCATCGCACTGGGTGCGCGTACGCAGGTCGACAGCCGCGCGCAGGCCAGCCTGCGTGCCGATGGCGGCATCGCGATGGGCGACGACAGCCGCATCGCCGCGCAGGGCACGTTCGACCTCGACGGCGCTTCGCTGTCGATGGGCGCGGGCAGCACGATTGCCGCCGCCGACACGCTGCGCCTGCACACCGCGGGCGACATGACGCTGGGCAAACTGCACCACACCTCGACGCTGGGCGGCACCCAGTTCGAGCTGGTCGCGGGCGGCCGCGTTCTCGCCAACGGCGACGGTCGCGCCAATCTCGTCGGCGACAATGCAGCGCCGGGCACGATCGACGCCGGCCAGGGCATCGGCAGCGCGGAGCACTACCTCACCGTCGACACGCCGGAGCTCACGCGCGCGGACACGACGCAGGGCGACATCTACCTGCGCATGCTCCGGTCGGTCACGGGGCAGGGCATCACCGCCGAGCAGGGCAATGTGAGCGTCGATGCCATGGGCGACTTCGCCTATGCGGACGTGCATGCGGCAGGCGACGTGTCGGTGCTGGGCGCGGGTGCGATCGCAATCGACGACACGAATGCGGGTGGCGGCGCCCGCATCGAGGCCGCCACGGAACTGACGCTGGGGAGCGTCGGCGCCGGTGGCGACGTGGTGGCAACCGCGACGCAGGGCGCGGTGGCCATCGACCAGACGCGCGCCGGTGGCAATGCGCGCGTCGAAGCCGGCACCGGCCTGACGTTGGGGAGCGTCGAGGCCGGTGACGGGCTGGTGGCGACCGCCGGTGGCGCCCTCGCCATCGACGACGCGCAGGTGGGCGGCGACGCCACCCTCGCCGCGGGCACCGCGATGACGCTGGGACGGATCGCGGCAGGGGGCGATCTGTCGGCGCAGGCACAGCAGACGCTGAAGTTCGCGTCGCTGGCCAGCGGCAGTGACGCGACGGTGCTCGCGGGCGTCGACGTGCTGGGTGGCGATGTCGCCGCCGGCGGCAATGTGCGCGTGCAGGCGGGGCGCGACATCGCCCTGGGCCAGGTCGATGCGGGCCAGGCGGTAGTGCTGGATGCGGGCGAGGCGCTGCAGGTGGCGGGCATCCGCGCCGGCACCGACATCGACCTAACCGCCGGCACCACGCTCGGCTTCGATGCGCTGCAGGCCCGCGGCAACCTGGGGCTGCGCTCGCGTCGCGGCGACATCGTCGGCCGCTCGCTGGCCATCGGCGGCAATGCGTCGCTCGATGCCGCAAGCCGCGTGCAGCTGGACGCGTACGACATCGACGGCACGGTCTCGCTGCGGTCGGGCGCCGACACCGCGATCGGCGACGGCCGCAGCGGCGGTGCGCAGAACCTGCTGGTGGGCGGCAGCCTCGGCTTCGATTCGCTGCGCAGCGATGCGTCGCTGTTCGCAGATGCCGCCGGCGGCTCGCTGCGGGGTGCGCTTGTCGAGGCGCCGCGCGCGGACTTCGCGGCGCACGACGTCATCTCGCTGGACCTGGCGCGCGTGGACGATCGCCTCAACCTCGCCTCGGCCGAGGTGTTCGCCCGTGTCGAGCAGACCGCGGGCAGCGGGCCGCTGTCGATGGTGCTGACCGGCTACCGCGGCGGCATGGCGCAGCGCGTCGTGCTGGACGTGGACGCACGCGACGAGTGGCTGCTGGAACGTCTGTCGGCGATGCAGGCCGAGCTCGACACCACCGCGCGCAACGTGTCCATCGTCGATGGCGAGATCGGCGAAACCATGCGCCTGACCACGCCGGCGGCGACCGTCTGGATGGACAACGCGAACGCCCGACTGCTGGCAGCCGACGTGCAGCTGCTGGAGCTCGACAAGCGCTTCACGCTGATGCAGTCCAACCGCCACAGCTACACCGATGCGTACGTCATCCGCTTCGCGCCGGGCTACGCGGTGGGTGTGCCCAACTTCATCGCCGCGCACAGCTGGGGCGATGTGGACTACCTCGGCGAGAGCGCGCTGCGCTTCACCTGGCGCACGCTGGACGACGAGGAAGTGCAGGGCATGCCGGTCGACGGGGAGCAGGTCGGCAGCGACGAAGAGCGCGACGATCCGCTGCTGCCCAGCGTGGATACCGCAGTGAAGCTGGCGGTCGGCCCGTGAGGCTCGACCGCGATGAACGCCGCGTCCGCACGGGACGCGGCGCGGCAACGGAACAGGGGAAGAACTCCAGCATGAAGCAGCACACCTGCGCGGCCCTCGGCCTGCTCATGGCCGCGTCGGCCGGCACCGCGATGGCGGCGCCGCAGACGGTGCAGCCATCCACCCTGCAGAGCCAGGAGCAACGCACCGAGCGCTATTACCTGCAGCGCGAACAGTCGCAGCCGCAGGCGCCCGCGCCGGATCCGGTGACGGACACGCCGGCATCGGCGCCTGCATCCGCCGACGGCGACGTCCGTTTCGTCCTGCGCGAGGTGCGCTTCGCACCATCGGCGTTCCTGACGCGGGAAGAGCTGCAGGCGGCGGCCGCGCCGTACACCGGCTGCGAAGTGGGTATGGCCGAACTGCAGCAGATGCTGGCTGACGTGAACCGCCGTTATGCGGAGCGCGGCATCACCACCGCGCGCGCGATGCTGGGCGGCCAGGCGATCCGCGACGGCGTGCTGCAGGTCGACCTGGTCGAAGGACGCCTCGGCGAGTTGCACATCGAAGGCGAGGCGCAGACGCGCGAGAGCTTCATCCGCAAGCGCATCCACCAGCAGCCGGGCGAGGTGGTGGACAGCACGCGGCTGCGCGACGACCTGGTGTACATGAACCGCACTTCCGACGTGCAGGCGCAGGCGCTGCTGCGTCCGGGCGCGCAGGTGGGCCACACCGACGTCGTCGTGCATGCGACGGAGGTCGAACGCCGCTATCTGGACGTGTTCGTCGACAACGCCGGCATCGACAGCACCGGCCGCGAGCGCATCGGCGTGCAGGGTTTCGCCAACGGTCTGGCCGGCATCAACGATCGCCTGTCGGCCTCGTTCGCCTATGCCGAAGGCGGGCTGGAAGGCCAGGCCTCGTACTCGGGCCTGATCAACCGCCGAAATGGGCGTCTTGGCCTGAGCTATTCGCGCAGCCAGATCAACCTGGTCAACGGTGCCTATCGCGACCTGGACATCACCGGCGAATCGCAATCGATGACGCTGGATTTCACGCAGCCGTTCATCGCCAACCGCACCTGGCTGGTGTCGGGCCTAGCGTCCGCCGGGCGCTCAGAGTCGAGCACGGACATTGCGGACGAACGCATCTCCGACACCGAGTCGACGGTGTTCACGTTGGGCGCCAGCGTCTCGCGCCGCTCGCCGGGACGCGAGTGGACGGTGACGCAGGTGGCGTCGCGGCTGCGTTCGGAAGAACCGCTGCTGGGCTCGCGCAACTTCACCACCGCGGTCGGCGGCTTCGGCTACCTGCAGAAGCTCGGGCAGAGTTCCTGGCTGGTGCGCCTGAGTTCCGGCTGGCAATACAGCAACGACGACGTGCTGCCATCGGGCAACCTGTTCCAGATCGGTGGCGTCGGCAGCGTGCGCGGTTACGAACGCGGCGCACTGTCGGGCCCGCGCGGCTACTTTCTCGACGCGGAGCTGCACCGCAGCTTCGGCGAGACGTTCGACGGCTATGTGTTCGTGGACTACGGCGCAGTGCACAGCGACTTCCCGCGTTCGCAGGACATCATGGGTACGGGCCTGGGCGCCCGCTGGCAGAGGCGCTGGTTCTCCGCCAGCGTGGACGTGTCGCACCCGCTGGACGAGGTGCTGAACGACCAGGATTCGGTGCGGGTGGATTTCCGCCTGACCGCACGCTGGCAGTAGGCCTGCACATTCCGGAATGGCGGCCGCACGCGGCCGCCGTCCGCTGCACGTTGAGAAGCGTGACGCACGAATTCGTGCTTCAGCATGGTGTCGCGAAGGTGAGGGGTTTCACGCCCGCCGGCTGCTAGTGTCCGCGGCCGACAGGGCAGGTCACCCATCCTGGAGGGAACATCATGCATTCCCAGTCGTTCCGCGCGCTGGCCGTTGCGCTGGCGCTGACCTGCTGCGCAACGGTCCATGCGCAGTCCCAGCCCGCCGATAGTGCGGTCGTGTTCGGCCGCGATGTGATCAATCCGAGGACGGGCGAATCCAGTCAGGCATTGTTCGTCACCGATCGATGGGGCATCTCGCTTGCGCAGGTGACCTCGCCCAGGGACGGGGTGCGCGATGCAGAAGCCAGCTGGTCGCCCGGCGGCACGCATCTGGTGTTCGCCCGCTACGGCGGAAGCCCGGGGAGCCAGTTGCTGGTGGTCGATCGCCAAGGCGAACGCGTGAGTCGACTCACATCGGGCCAGCGCGACGACCACAACCCCGTCTGGGGCCCGGGCTCGCTGATCGTCTTCGAGTCCGCTGCAAGCGATCCCGAGCCGGATTGCCTGCGCGTGGTCGACTGGCAGACGCGGCGACAGCGCGAACTGTTCTGCGCCGTGGCCGAGTACAACGGCGCACGCACCGACGTGCAATCGCCGATGTGGTCCGCGGACGGCAACAGCGTGTACGTGGCGGCCTCGCCTCCGGCTGGACGGCTGGGCGAAGCCTGGTATGGAGACGTGTATCGAGTCGACGTTGCGACCGGTTCGGCTACCCGTCTTGCACAGACCTGGCTCGACGAGCAGTCGCACGGCATCATCGCTCCCGATGGGCGCACGGCGGTGTTCCACGACGAATTCAGCGAAAGCGGGTTGATCCGACTGGATGTTGCCGACGGAACGCGGACGTCGCTGGGTCGCGGTGGTACGCCCGTGTTCTCCAGCGATGGCCGGCAACTCGCCTTCGTCCGCACTATCACGGTCGGTACGTGGCCGGATTCGCTGCAACTCACGCAGGTTTTCGTCGCCGACCTGGATACCGGCGTGCAACGGCAGGTGACCAACCACCGTGATCCGACGCTGCGCTTCTCGACCCTCGACTGGTCGGCGCAGGGCACCCACGTCCTCGTGCAGCACTGGAACGAAGGCGACCTTCACCGACAACTCGCCATCCTGGACCTCGCCACGGCCGAGTTCTGGCCGCTGCCGCAGGGCGAGGCCTCGGACGAGGCCTGGTTCGATCGCTGAAGGTGCAACCACCGCTTGATGACGCGAACGTAAGCCCCTCTCCGGCTGGAGAGGGGCTCAGCCCTCAAGGAATCGACATCCCGGCGAAAGCCGGAATCCATGTTTGCTGTTGCTCTTGCCCGTCATCCCCGCGAAGGCGGGGATCCAGCGACTTTTCACGCTTTACCGGACGTCGCCAGCCGCGATGCTTTGGGCCATTACTCGTCATCCCGGCGAAAGCCGGGATCCATGTTGTTGTTTGCTCTCACCCGTCATCGCCGCGAAGGTGGGGAGCCATGTTGTTGTTTGCCCTCATCCGTCATCCCGCGAAGGCGGGGATCCAGGGACTTTACGCTTCGTCGCCCCGCCGCGATGTCTTGGTCCGTCATGCGTCATCCCGGCGAAAGCCGGGATCCATTTTGTCTTTGCTCTCGCTATCGCCTGGGTTGGATAGCAACAGGAAGGAGCTTCCTCCGAGCTTGTACGGGCGTGGCTGTTGCCGTTCAAAGGCAACCGGTAAAGCGTGAAAAGTCCCTGGATCCCCGCCTTCGCGGGGATGACGAGCAACCGCAAGATGGATCCGAGCCTTCACGGGATGACGAGCAACAGCAAAAACAGACTCCGGCTTGCGCCGGGATTACGAGCAATGGCGCGAGGTGTCGCTACAGCGCGGCATCGGCATCCGACACCCGCGGGCGCCTTCTCCCGGAGAGAGAAGGAGCGAAGGCGCCCGCAGTATCCCTTCGTCAGAACTCCTGCCACTCGCGATCGCTGTTCGCGGCCGGTGCGCGCAGGTTGCGTGCAGGCACCACCGGCGTGCGGACGGTGGACTTCGGACGCGGCACGAGCGCCTTCGGATGCTCCATCACCGGTGCGGTCGCACGTGCGGTCGGTTGCACCGTGTCCGAGAGGCGGAACACCGCCACCGTCTGCACCAGCTGTTCGGATTGCTGCTCCAGGCTGCGTGCGGCGGCGGACGCTTCTTCCACCAGCGCGGCGTTCTGCTGCGTGCCTTCGTCCATCTGGGTGATGGCCTGGTTGACCTGCTCGATGCCGGCGCTCTGTTCCTGCGAAGCGGCGGAGATGTCGGCGATGATGTCGGTCACCTTGCGCACGCTGGTGACGATTTCCTCCATCGTCTGGCCTGCGTGGTCCACCAGCCTGGTGCCGTGCTGGACTTCCACCACCGAGTCGGTGATCAGCTGCTTGATCTCCTTGGCGGCATTGGCCGAGCGTTGTGCGAGCGAGCGCACTTCGGAGGCCACCACCGCGAAACCGCGGCCCTGCTCGCCGGCGCGCGCGGCTTCCACCGCGGCATTCAATGCCAGGATGTTGGTCTGGAAGGCGATCGAATCGATCACGCCGATGATGTCGCCGATGCGGCGCGAGGACTCGTTGATCGCGCTCATGGTCTCGACGACCTTGCTCACGACCGCGCCACCGTTGCCCGCCACTTCCGCCGCCGTCTGCGCCAGCTGGTTGGCTTGGCGCGCGTTGTCGGCGTTCTGCCGCACCGTGCTGGTCAGCTCTTCCATCGACGAGGCGGTTTCTTCCAGCGAGGCCGCCTGCGACTCGGTCCGTTGCGACAGGTCGTTGTTGCCCGCGGCGATTTCGGCAGCCGCGCTGCTGATCGCGTCGGTGCCCTCGCGGATCTGTCCGACGATCTCCGCCAGGCGATCGACGGTCTCGTTGGCGTCCACGCTCATCTGCGCGAACACGCCGCGGTAGTCGCCGTGCATGCGCTGGCTGAGGTCGCCGCGCGCGACGCCGCGCAACAGCGTCGACAGCGCGGCCAGGTTCTCGTCCGCGGTGGACATGAGGCGGTTGAGCGTGTCGACCATTGCGCGGAAATCGTGCTGGAAGCGCTCCGCATCGCCGCGCGCCGCGAAGTCGCCGTCGGCGGCCGCGGCCGCCAGGCGCTTGATCTCGGCGTTGATGGCCTGCAGGTTGACCTTCACCGAATCCATGGTGTGCGTGAGCACCGCCTTCTCGCCGGGCAGGCGCTCCATGTCCTGGCTCAGGTCGCCCACCGCGTAACGCTCCATGATCTGCAGCGCGGACTGAATCGAATCGATGTGCGAGGCGACCAGGCCGTTGGTCTCGCGCACCATGCGGCCGTATGCACCCGGGAACGCGCTCTCGTCGATGCGGAAGCTGATCTGGCCTTCGTCATGGCGGCGCGCCATCTCGCCCTGCGCGGCGGAGTAGCCGTTGAGGCGGTCGCACATGCGTTCCAGCGACTGCAGCAGCTGGCCGATCTCGTCGCGCGGCGTGCCAGTGCTATCGGCGTGCAGGTCCAGTTCAAAGCGTCCATCGGCCATTTCGCGTGCGGCATGCGTGGCGCGGCGCACCGAACCGGCGATGCTGCGCGAGATCATCACGCTCAGCAACACCACGGCGCCCAGCGCGAGGAACGCCGCCAGCAGCAGCACGCGCGCGAACTGCCACGCACGCGCCGCGATGTCGTCGGTGTATTCGCCGCTGCCCACGACCCAACCCCATTGCGGCTGGCGGGCGACGTAGGAGATCTTCAGCACCGGACCTTCCACGCCGGGCTTGGGCCACTCGTAGTCGACGAAGCCGCCGCCGTCGCGCGCGGTCTTCACCATCTCGACGAAGATGCGCTTGTTGTCGGCGCTGATGAAATCGGTCAGGTCCTTGCCGACCAGGTTGGTCTGATGCGGGTGCATCAGCATCCGCGGATGCTCGTCGTTGATCCACAGGTAATCGGTGCCGTCCTTGCTGCGCAGCGTGCCGATGACCTTCAGCGCTTCGCGCTTGGCGACGTCTTCGGGCAGCGTGCCGGCCTTCGCCATGTCGGCGTACCGCTGCACCACGGTCATGGCGGCGGCGACGCGCTGATGCAGGCGGGCGCGCTCGAAGTCGATCTGGCTGGAGTAGTTGCGCTGCACGGCAATGCCGGTGAGCGCGATGAGCCCGAGCGCGAGCACGGCGATCATCCAGGTGAACTTGGCGCGCAGCGTCAGGGAGGAGAAACGGAACAGCGAAGTTGCGGTCGGCATGGAAGGCACCAGAAGTACTCGACGCGGCGTGCGTCTTGCTTTCCATATCGGCTGCGTTTGCGATTGTTGGAGGTCGACTTTTGGTGTAGCGCCTGTTCAGCAAACAGGAAGTGCAAAGTGGGTTGCGTTTTGGAGGCTCGTTGGCAATTGCTGCTGCTCATCGTCCTCGCGAAGGCGGGAATCCATGGACTTTTATGCTTCATCGCTCGCGTGTCCGCCGCTTTGGCTGTTGTTGCTCCATCGCATCGAGAAAGCGTGAAAAGGCCCTGGATTCCCGCCTTCGCGGGAATGACGAGCTAAGAGCGACGGCAAGATGGATCCCGGCTTTCGCCGGGATGACGACCTAAGAGCAGAGGCGTGCAGCTGGCCCCGTCCCGCGCTCGTAGGGGTCGACGAGCTGTTGAGTGGGCAGGGCATGCAGGGCCGTGGTGCGTCGCCTGCGCAGGATTACGGATCAGACCGTCGCTACCGCACGCAACGGCGCATGCGCTACAAGGCGGAACGCCGAGACGGTCTTCATCAGCTGCGCCGCCTGCTCGTCCATGCTGCGCGCGGCGGCGGAGGCTTCTTCGACCAGGGCCGCGTTCTGCTGCGTGCTTTCGTCCATCTGCGCGACGGCCTGGTTGATCTGCTCGATGCCGGAGCTCTGCTCAAGCGCGGCGGCGCTGATGCCGGTGACGAGGTCGGCCACGCGCTTCACGCTGGCGACGATCTCGTCCATCGTGCGGCCGGCGTCTTCCACCATGCGGGTGCCGGTGCCTACGGATTCCACCGAGTCGCCGATCAGCTGGCGGATCTCCTTTGCGGCGCTGGCCGAACGTTGCGCCAGGGTGCGCACTTCGCTGGCGACCACCGCGAAGCCGCGGCCCTGTTCGCCGGCGCGGGCGGCTTCCACCGCGGCGTTGAGCGCCAGGATATTGGTCTGGAACGCGATGGAGTCGATCACGCCGATGATGTCGGCGATCTTCTTCGACGACTCGCTGATGCGCGTCATCGTGGACACGACCTGGTGAACCGCGTCGCCACCGCGTGCGGCCACGCGCGTCGCCCCGGTGGCCAGTTCGCTGGCCTGGCGCGCGTTGTCTGCGGTCTGTCGCACCGTGCCGGTCAGCACGGACATCGACGTTGCGGTTTCCTCCAGCGAGGCCGCCTGCGATTCGGTGCGCTGCGACAGGTCGCTGTTGCCCGAGGCAATCTCGCGCGCGCCCATGCCGATGGTGTCGGCGGCCACCTTGATCTGGCCGAGGATGCCGGCCATGGTCTCGACCAGCGCGTTGATGCCGGCGCACAGTTCCGCGATGGAACCGGTCTGCCCCGCGGTGTCGATGCGACGGGTGAGGTCGCCATCGCGCGCGGCGCCGACGACTTCGCGCGTCTGTGCCACGGCGTGCTGCAGCGCCTGCGTGTCGCGTACCTGCGCCGTGATGTCGGTGGCGTACTTGACCACCTTGAACGGGCGGCCGTTCATGTCGTAGATCGGGTTGTACGAGGCCTGGATCCACACCTCGCGGCCGTCCTTGCCCAGGCGCCGGTAGACGCCCGCATCGTATTCGCCGCGTCCGAGCTTGGCCCAGAATTCGTGATATCCGGCGCTGCGGCGGTAGTCCTCCTCGGCGAACATCGAATGGTGCCGGTCGCGCACTTCCTCCAGCGTGTAGCCCATCGTGGCGAGGAAGTTCTCGTTGGCCGAAAGGATGCGTCCGGTGAGGTCGAACTCGATCACCGCCTGCGACTTGCTGATCGCCGCCAGCTGCCCGGCGAAGTCCGCGGCCTGCATCTTCTGCGCGGTGATGTCGGTGGCGAACTTCACCACCTTGCGCGCGCGCCCCATCGAATCGAACACGGGGTTGTACGAGGCCTGGATCCACACCTCGCGACCGTTCTTGCCGACGCGCCGGTACTGGCCGGCGTCGAACTCGCCACGCGCCAGCTTGGCCCAGGACGCGCGGTACTCGTCGCCTTGCGCGTAAGCCGGATCGGTGAACATCCGATGGTGCCGGCCCTGGATCTCGTCCAGCCGGTAACCCATCGTCTGCAGGAAGTTCTCGTTGGCGTGCAGGATAGTGCCGTCGAGATCGAACTCGATCACCGCCTGCACGCGGTGGATGGCGGCGACCTGGCCTTCCAGGTCGGCCAGTCGCGCGTTCGCGGCGGGCGAGGGCGTTTGAGCGGAGCGGAACAGTGCCTGGATGCGTCGCCACAGCGACGGCGTGCTTTGCGGAGCGGGTGCAGCAACGAACGGCTGCGTGGCAGCAATGGTCATCGTCGGATCCTCGTTTCCTTGTGGCTCAAATCGACGCGCCGTGCAATCCGCACGGCGCTGGTACTGCGTTGATTTGGGGACTCACGGAAGATCGCCCAGGGGACGGCGGACCTTGGGTGGGACTTTGCAACGCGGCTTGCACGGACGCCTTCCCGGAGGAGCGGCGCCCAGCTGGCTTGGAACGTGGTGAGGCGTGGAGCGCGAAGCCGGACGAGCGGTCAGGCGGCGTGTGCGTGCGCCACCAGGCCCATCTCGGCGCTGGTCATCAGGCGCTCGATTTCCAGCAGGATCAGCATGCGTTCGCCGTGCGTGCCGATGCCGGTGATGAACTGGCGGTCGATGGTCGCGCCGATTTCCGGCACCGGCCGGATCTGCTCGGCGTCCAGGCGCACCACGTCGGACACGCTGTCCACCACCATGCCGACGACACGGTCGGCGACGTTCAGCACGATCATCACCGTCAGCGCGTTGTACTCGGCCTTGGCCAGGCGGAACTTCAGGCGCATGTCGATGACCGGCACGATGGTGCCGCGCAGGTTGATCACGCCCTTGATGTAGTCCGGTGCGTCGGGCAGGCGGGTCACGGTGTCGTAGCCGCGGATCTCCTGGACCTTCAGGATCTCCACGCCGTATTCCTCTTCGCCCAGGGCGAAGGTCAGGTATTCGTCGGCCGATTCGATGGTGGTGGTGTCGTGGTTCATGTCGGTTCTCGTCGTCTCGTTCTGCTTCTGCTCCCTCTCCTGCGGTTGCAGGGGAGGGTTGGGGAGGGTTGAAGTCCACTGCGGCCACGCTCGGCGCTTCGCGCCTCACGACCCCCTCCCGACCTCCTCCTGCAAGCAGGGGGAGGGCTCATGTTTCTGTCTGCCTGTTACGCCGCTGCCGGCATCCGCTGCGCCTGCACCAGGCCGCCGACGTCGACGATCAGGGCGACGCGGCCGTCGCCGAGGATGGTCGCGCCGGAAATTCCCTGCACGCGGCGGTAGTTGGCTTCGAGGTTCTTCACCACCACCTGCTGCTGGCCGAGCAGTTCGTCGACTTCCAGCGACAGGCGCTGGCCGTCGGCTTCCACCACCACCGCGATCGCCGTGTTGCCGCTGGCGTCGTTGCGCGTGGCGCTGGACAGCCCGTACTGGCGGGCCAGGTCGAGCAGCGGCAGGTAGTCCTCGCGCACGCGCAGCACGCGCGCATCGCCGGCGATGGTGCGCACGTCGCCGGTGGCGGGCTGCAGCGATTCGACCACCGCGTTGAGCGGCAGGATGAACACTTCGCCGCCCACCGACACCGTCATGCCGTCCAGGATCGCCAGCGTCAGCGGCAGTCGGATCGACACGGTGGTGCCGGCGTTCTTCTTCGAACGGATTTCCACCTGGCCACCCAGCGCGGCGATGTTCTTCTTCACCACGTCCATGCCGACGCCGCGGCCGGACAGGTCGGTGAGCTGTTCGGCGGTGGAGAAGCCCGGGTGGAACACCAGGTCCCACACCTGCGCGTCGGTCGGGTTGTCGCCGATCGGCAGGCCGCGTTCGGCGGCCTTGCGCAGGATGCGGTCGCGGTCCAGGCCGCGGCCGTCGTCGCTGATCTCGATGACGATATGGCCGCCCTGGTGCTGCGCGTTGAGGCTGATGGTGCCGGTCTCGTCCTTGCCCGCGGCGCGGCGCTCGGCCGGCATTTCCAGACCGTGATCGATGGCGTTGCGCACCAGGTGCACCAGCGGATCGACGATCTTCTCGATCACGCCCTTGTCCAGCTCGGTGGCTTCACCGCTGGTGCGCAGGCGGACCTTCTTGTCCAGGCGCGCGGCCAGGTCGCGGACCATGCGCGGGAAGCGGCTGAAGGCGAACTCCACCGGCAGCATGCGCACGCCCATCACCGCTTCCTGCAGGTCGCGGGTGTTGCGATCCAACTGTTCCAGGCCCGACAGCAGCAGCTCGTTGGCGACCGGGTCCAGCTGCGTGGAGCGCTGGCGCAGCATGGCCTGGGTGATGACCAGTTCGCCCACCAGGTTGATCAGTGCGTCGACCTTGTTGACCGCTACGCGGATGGACGTGTCGGCGTTGTCGTTGCCGGCGCTCTTGCGCGCGTCGCCGCGCGTTTCCAGCGCGACCACGTTGTCGGCGTGCTCGCCGGCGGGCAGCGGTGCAGGCGGCGGCGCGACGGCGGACGTGGCGGGAATGGCCTCGATCGCCAGTTCGCACTGGTCCTCGACCCATGCGAAGGCTTCGTCGATGGCGCTGCGCGGCACGCTGCCGGGCAGCATCAGGTCCCACGCGAGGTAGGCCTCGTACGGGTCCAGTTCGGAGAACGCCGGCAGCGTGTTGTCCAGGCAGGTGACGCCCAGTTCGCCGTGGCTGCCCAGCTCGCGCAGGATGCGCAGCGGGTCGTTGCCGCTGAGGAACATCGACGGCGCCGGCTTGAAACCGATGCGCCACTGGCCGGTGGCGGGCTGGCTCGCGGCGGCGGGCTGGCTGGCAGTGGCCGAAGGCTCACGGCCCATCATTTTCGCCAATCCGTCGTGCGCACGCTTGAGGCCGGCCTCGTCGATCGGGTCGCCGTGCTCGGCCGCGCCCAGCAGGCCGCGCAGCGAATCGCCTGCTACCAGCAACGCACCGATCGCGCCGGCGTCGAGCTGGCGGCGGCCGCTGCGGGCTTCGTCCAGCAGTGTTTCCAGCTGGTGGGTCAGCTCGCTGATGGCGGTGAAGCCGAACGTGGCCGCACCGCCCTTGATGGAGTGCGCGGCGCGGAAGACGACGTTGATGGTCTCGCCGTCGGCCGAACCGGATTCCATCGCGAGCAGGCCCGCTTCCATGGCGTCCAGGTTTTCGCGGCTTTCCTCGAAGAACGCGGCGTGGAAGCGGGTGATGTCCATGGGCGAGTGGAGAGTGGAGAGAAGTGAGGAGAGAGGGAGCGAAAGCGGGAAGAGGTCAGGAGTGGAGTGACGTCAGCAGAGATGCTCTGACGCGTTTCTCACTCCTCTCCACTCTCCCCTGGCCTCAGCCAAGAACCTTGCGGACGGTCGCCAGCAGCTGTTCCGGGTCGAACGGCTTGACCAGCCAACCGGTCGCACCGGCGGCCTTGCCCTCGGCCTTCTTGTCGCCGCCGGATTCGGTGGTGAGCATCAGCAACGGCGTGAAGCGATAGTCGGGCAGCTGGCGCAGCTGGCGGATCAGCTCGATTCCGTCCATGCGCGGCATGTTCACGTCGGTCACCACCGCATCGAAGCGCTGGGTCTTGGCGACGTCGAGCGCGGCCTGGCCGTCCTCGGCTTCGCGCACGTTGAAGCCGCCGCCGGTCAGGGCGAAGGCGACCATCTGCCGCATGGAGGTGGAGTCGTCGACGATCAGCAGGTTCTTGGACATCGTGGCGGCTTCTGATTGAGGTGGTTGGAAGGGATGCGGTCAGGCCGCCGACGGAACGTCGACGCCGAGGCTGCAGGCGATCGCGAGCTGGCGGGCCGCGTCGGCGAGCACCGGCGAGGCGTCAGTGACGACGGTCTTGCGGCCCAGCGCGGCGCGTTCGCGCACGAAGGCATGCAGCATCTGCAGGCCCGCGGTGTGGACGCGCTCGACGCGGTCGCCGGACAGCGAGAGCGGTTCGGCGTCGTCCAGGTGCGCACGCAGCGCGGCCTGCAGGTCGCTGACGTGTTCGATGCCGAGGTCGGCGGGAAGTGGCAGTGCGTTCATGGCGTTCGTGCGGCCGTGGTCATTCGTTTGGGATAACGGCGCAGGACGGGAGGACTTGAGCGGAGAGCGAATCCCCCTGTATCCCCCTTTTCCAAAGGGGGAGAACCGCCGGGTGAGCGGGGCATGCAGCAGCCGGTTGCGTTATCGGAATCCACGCTGTGCTCCCTCCTTTGGAAAGGAGGGCCGGGGGAGGATTTGCTTTGGGCGATGAAGCCAATCTCCCTGTGTCCCCCTTTTCCAAAGGGGGAGAACCGGAGTGAGCGGGGGCATGCAGCAGCGGGATGCGTTGTCGGAATCCACGCTGTGCTCCCTCCTTTGGAAAAGGAGGGCCGGGGAGGATTTGCTTTGGGCGGTGGAGCGAATCCCCCTGTGTCCCCCCTTTTCCAAAGGGGGAGAACCGGAGTGAGCGGGGGCATGCAGCAGCCGGTTGCGTTGTCGAAATCCACGCTGTGCTCCCTCCTTTGGAAAAGGAGGGTCGGGGAGGATTCGCTTCTCACCCGAACAGGGCATTCGCATCCAGCAGCACCGTCGGCTTGGCGGTGACGCGGGCGACGCCGACGATGGCACGCGACGGGCTGGCCATCAGCGGGGGTTCGATGCGTTCCGGGCCCAGCGTCACCACGTCGTCCACCGCGGAGACCAGTGCGCCGATGAGCTCGTTGTCGCGTTCCACCACGACGATGCGCGCGCGCTCGTCCGGAACCACCGCGCCGGTGCCCAGCCACAGGCCCAGGTCGAACACTGGGACGATGCGGCCGCGCAGGTTCATCGCGCCGAGTACCGACGGCGCGGCGCCGCGCATGGCGACGATGGGCGCGGTGCGGCCGACTTCCTGCACGCGCAGCAGTTCGACGGCGTAGCTGTCCAGGCCGACGGCCACGCGCAACCAGCGATGCGTGGTGGTGACCGACGGCGGTAGCGCCGGCGGCGTGAGGTCCATCGGCCGCAGGCCGGTCGTCTTGGCGGCAACCGGCGCCGCGGCAACGGGCCTCGCGACCGGCGCGGCAGGCGGCTGCGCAACGACCGGTGCCGGGTGTGGAGCGGCTGGCTTCGGCGCTTCCGTCGCGGCGCCGAACAACGGGTCCGAATCGAGTTCGGCCAGCAGGTCGTGCGGGATGGCCGTGGAGGCTGCCGGCGTGGGCGTGAGTGCGGCGGCGAAGAGCGGGTCCGAATCGAGTTCGGCCAGCAGGTCGTGCGGGATGGCCGCGGAGGCTGCAGGCGTGGGCGTCGGCGCAGTGCCGAACAACGGATCCGAGTCCAGTTCCGCCAGCAGATCGGCCGAGATCGCCGGCGCCGCCGACGCGGCCTGCGGTGCCTGCGCGGCGAACAGCGGGTCGGAGTCGAGTTCGGCCAGCAGGTCTGCCGGAATCTCGACGGCGGCAGCCGCGGACGGCACTTCGGCAACGGCTGCTTCGATGCCGGCTTCGACCGGTGCGTGCGTCGCCGGTTGCCCGGCGAACAGCGGATCCGAGTCCAGTTCGGCCAGCAGTTCCGGCGGGATCTCTACCTTCGCTGCGATCGGTTCGACTGCGGGCGCGTTGGCCGCGACCGGCGCAGGCGCCACCGTTTCGACGGTCAGGTCGAGCAGTTCGTCGAGATAGGCGTCGATGGCCGGTTGGTTCATGGGGGAATCCGATCAGTCCTGCGTCGTCACCGGCAGGTGCACGACACGCGATGCAAGGCGCGGGCCACTCAGGCGGCCTCGCGACGCTGGTCGCCGGCGGCTTCGGTTTCCAGCAGCCACTTCAGCGCGCGGCGGTACATGTCCACGCCGCGGCCGTCCGGCGGTTCGGCGCGCACCAGTGCGGCGGCGTCGCGCAGGCGCGTGTCCATCGGCACGGCGTGCGGCCAGACGCGGTCTCCGTAACGGTCCTGCAGTTCGTAAAGGCTCTGCACGCCGGTGCGGGTGCGGCGGTCGAACAGCGTCGGCAGCACGTGGCGCGGCAGCGGACGGCGGCGCGAGCGCTCCACCATCTCCGCGGTGCGCAGCATGTCGGCCAGGCCGTGCAGGGCCAGCGGGTCGGTCTGGGTCGGCACGATCAGGCGATCGGCCGCGGCCAGCGCGTTGACCATCAGCAGGCCCAGCGTCGGCGGGCAGTCCATCAGCACGTAGTCGTAGATCTCGCGCACGGTGTGCAGGGCGCGACCCAGCGCCAGGCCCAGGCCCGGCTGCGTCGCGCCGCGGCGCTCCAGCGTCGCCAGCGCGGCCTGCGCCGCGACCAGCTGCAGATCGGGAATCTCGGTGTAGCGCGCCAGTTCCAGCAGGCTTGCGCTGCTGCCGTTGAACAGGTCGTGCGTGCCCGACGGCGGTGGGTCGACCGGTACCTCGAACGCGCGCGTCAGCGACGCGTGCGGGTCCAGGTCGAGCAGGAGCACGCGGTGGCCGCTGGTGGCCAGTCCGCGTGCGAGCAACAGCGACGTCGTGGTCTTGCCGACGCCGCCCTTCTGGTTGGCAATAGCCCAGGCGCGCATCAGCCCGCTCCCGGTGGGGTGGTGGAGGAACGCTTAGCCGCGGC
>NZ_DASRTS010000063.1:0-6239 GCF_035655815.1 Lysobacter sp. | reverse complement strand
GTCCGTCTAAAGCCGGCCGGGTCACTTTTCTTTGCTGACCCAAAGAAAAGTAACCAAAAGAAAGGGTCTTCCCCGACGAAGCAATCCCACGACCGGCAGAGGAGTCGGCGCCCCGCAAGTCGGCATCCGTGCCTCCTTGCTTAGCGCCGCACGTCCATGTGCGACGCCCTCCGGGTCTAGATGTGTGTTTGGCTCTTCAACAGCAACAGCAACAGCACCGACCAAAAAGAACGCTGGTCAGACTCTGCCGGCTGCACCTTCTTTGCCCGGCGTTCCCGTGAGAGTCGGAATCCGGATGCGTCCGCTTGCTGGGCCCACGCCGTTCACAAAAACGGCCTGAAGCCGCTCCCGCGAAACACCTCCAATCACCGCTTCCCCCGCTGCGCCGGCACGAACTGCTCGCGTACGGCCTTGGCCAGCTGGTCGGGTGGCAGCAGGCCCTGGTCGAGGAGGAAGTTGTTGAAGGCCAGGCGGTCGAACTTGTCGCCCAGGGCGATCTCGGTCTCCATGCGCAGTTCGAGGATGCGTGTGTAGCCGTAGAAATACGCGCCGGCCTGGCCAGGTGCGTTGAAGGTGTAGCGGTCCAGTTCCTGCTTGGTCATCGCTTCCGACAGACCCACCTTGTCGCGCAGGATGCGGCCCGCCGCCTCGCGGTCGATCAGGCCCAGGTTGAGCATCGGGTCCAGCATCGCGCGTGCGGCGCGCATCAGGCGGAACTGCAGCGCGATCAGCTGGCCGTCCAGCGGCTCGTACGGAACCATCTCGGCCTCGGCGTACAGCGCCCAGCCTTCGACGTTGACCGAGTTGAACGCGAACATCGTGCGTGCAAGCGACACGCCGCGCTCGACCATCGCGGTGAACTGCAGTTCGTGGCCCGGTCGGCCTTCGTGTGCCGATAGCGTCCAGCGCACCGCGTCGAAGTTGAAGTCGTCGTACTGCAGGGCCTTGCCTTCCGCGGTGGGCACCGAGATCGGCAGCACGAACTGGCCCTGCTGCCCGGTGTTGCCGACCAGCGGCGCCGGCAGGAAATGCGGGGCCGACTGCGCGGCGGACTCGGCTTCGGTACCCAGCCGCATCACCATCGGGCGGTTGGGCACGTCGACGATGCCCTCCTTGCGGATGATCGGATCGATCTGGTCGATCACCGTGCGGTAGCGCGCCTCGAGCTGGTCGTTGGGCATGTTGTCGCGCTTGAGTGCGCGGATTACGGCGATGTAGTCGGTCGCGTCGTCGACCTTCAGGTTGCGCTCCCTGGCGACCAGCGGCGCCAGCTGGCGCATCATCGCGCGCGTTTCCATGAACTCCAGCTGCGCGCGGCGCATCAGCGTCAGCGGATCGATGTCGATGCCGTACTGCTTGAGCTGGTTGGCGTACAGCTCCTTCGGCAGCTTCGTGTCGCTGCGCGCCTGCGGCAGCACGGTGTTGTGGGCCCACTGGCCGTATCCCTTCAGCTGCGTTTCCATCGCCGCCAGTGCAGCGTCGGCGCCCGCCACTTTGTGTTGTTCGAACAGCTTGCGGATGCCGCCGATGTAGGTGTCGACGTTGCCCAGCGACTGCTCGACTTCCAGCTTCGTCGGGCGCAGCAGCCTGGTGTCGGTGGCGCGTTCGGTGTAGCGCGCCTTGGCCAGCTCGGTGAGCGGCGTGGTTTCCGTGCCCTGGCCGACGTAGTTCTTCAGGCGCTCCAGCGCGTACGCGCGGCGCTCCGGGGGCGTCTGCTCGGACAGCAGGCTGCGAAGGCCGGTGAACATCAGCTGCGGCACGTCGCTCCACGGCAGCAGCAGGCGCTCGTTGAGTGCGCTGGTCTCGATGCGCTCGTCGGCCGCGCGGATCATGATTTCCAGGTCCTGGCGGACGTTCGGGTCGCGCTCGATGGCGAGCTTGTCCTTCAGGGCGTCGCGTGCCTTCACCATTGCTGCGCGGAAGCGCTCGGCATTGTCCGGCTTGAAATCGGCGACGCGATCGTCGTAGCCCGGCACGCCGAGGAACGACATGTCCTCCGGCGAGAACTGTGCCTGCGCGGCCAGCAACACCTGCGCGTGCTCGTTGCTTCGGGTCACCCAGGCCGGCGAGACCGGCACCGTCGATGCCTTGGCAGCGGGCCTGGCGGTCTGCGCCAGCACGGGTGCACCGGCGGCAAGGGTCAGGGACAGGGCGATGGCGAGCGTGAGCGGTCGGGTCATGGCGGGCACGTTTGGGTCGGTTGGGCGAGGATGCAGGCTACCCCGAACGCCCGGCCAGCCCCGGAGGTCATGCAGACTTCCGTGACGCAGTCCGCGTCCATGTCGCCCGGAATGCGCTGTCCAGAACGTGCCGTCCAGAACATGCCATCCAGAAAAAGGAAAGCCCGGCGATGCCGGGCTTTTCGCTTTTTCTGCAGGACTGCGTCGCTTACGGCTTCAGGCAGCGGTCGAAGAAGTTCTCGGTGAGCTTCAGGCGGTGCAGGTTGTCCGCACCCTTCAGGCCATGCTTGGCGCCTGGGTAGGTCATCAGCTCGAACGGCTGCCCGCGCTTCTGCAACGCGCTCATCAGCGCGGTGGAGTTGGTGAACAGCACGTTGTCGTCGGCCATGCCGTGGATCAGCAGCAGCTTCGAATCGAGTCCGTCGATGTGCTCCAGCACGTGCGCTTCGCGGTAACCCTCGACGTTGGCCTTGGGCAGGCCCATGTAGCGCTCGGTGTAGTGCGTGTCGTACAGGCCCCAGTCGGTGACGGGGGCGCCGGCGACGCCGCAGGCGTACTGGTCGGAGGCCTTGGCCAGCAGCATCAGCGTCATGTAGCCGCCGTTGGACCAGCCGTACACGCCGATGCGCTTGCCGTCGACCCACGGTTGCGACTTCAGCCATTCCACGCCCTTGAGCTGGTCGGCCACTTCGACCGTGCCCTGCTTGCCGTACAGCGCGCCACCGAACGCGGCGCCGCGGCGCGGCGTGCCGCGGTTGTCGATGGAAAACACCACGTAGCCGTGCTGCGCGAGGTACTGGTTGAAGTCGGGCGCCCAGGTGCGCTTGACCGTCTGCGAGGCCGGGCCGCCGTACACCAGCACGACCACCGGATAGCGCCTGGAAGGATCGAAGCCGGCCGGTTTGAGCAGGCTGTAATGCAGCGGCGTGGCGCCGTCGGCGGCCTTGAGCGTGCCGAACTCGATCGGACGATGCGCGGCGCGGAACTTCGCATACGGATGCTGCGGGTCGGCCAGGTCGTTGCTGAGCAGCGAGGCGATGCGCGTACCGTCGTTGCGGAACAGTTCCAGCTGCGGCGGCGTGGTCGGGTTCGACCAGTTGTCCACGAACACGCTGGCGTTGTTGGCGAAGCTGGCGCTGTGCGCGCCGTCCGGCTTGGTCAGGCGTTCGATCGCGCCGCCCGCCAGCGATACGCGATACACCTGCGCATCCAGCGGCGAATCCTTGCCGGCGGCGAAGTACACCTGGCCGGCGGTTTCATCGACCGCCAGCACGCCATCCACCGGCCAGTCGCCCGACGTCAGCGCAGTGGCCTTCGAACCGTCTTCGCTGAGCAGGTACAAATGCTCGAACCCGCTGCGCTCGCTGTTCCACAGGATGCGGCCGTCGCGCAGGAAGCGCAGGTCGTTGTGCAGCGGTACCCAGGTGTCGCTGGTCTCGGTGACCAGCGTGCGCTGCCTGCCGCTGGCGAGCGTGGTCTCGACCAGCTCCAGCCTGTGCTGGTCGCGAGACTGGCGCTGGAACGTCAGGCGCTGCGGATCGCGCCAGTCCACGCGGGCGAGGTAGATGTCCTCGTCCTTGCCCAGGTCGATCCACTTCGGCGCGGCGTTGGCCCTGGGCGCGATCACGCCCAGCTTGACCAGCACGTTGCGGTCGCCGGCGGCGGGATAACGCTGCTCCACTACTTCGGTGCGGTCCGGATAGACCTCGTAGCGCTTCTGCACCGGCACCGGGCTTTCGTCGATGCGCGCGAAGGCGATGGACGAATCGTCCGGCGCCCACCAGTAGCCGGTGTGGCGGTCCATTTCCTCGTCGGCGACGAACTCCGCCACGCCGTTGCCGATCACCTCGCTGCCGTCGCGGGTGAGCTGCACCTGCTTGCCGGTCGACAGGTCGATGACCCACAGGTTGCGGTCGCGCACGAAGCTGACGAAACCGCCGCGCGGCGAGATCTTCGGATCGGTAGCGAAACCTTCGCCGGCGGTGAGCTTGCGCACCGCGGCCTTGCCGCTCTTGCCCAGGTCGTACAGGTACAGCTCGCCGCCCAGCGGGAACAGCAGCGTCCTGCCGTCCGGCGACCACTGGTAATCGACGATGCCGCTGAGCGCGGCGATGCGCTGACGCTCGCGGCGCGCCTTCTCGGCATCGCTCAGCACTTCCTCGCCGGGCAGGATGTCGTCCGCGTTGACCAGCATCGAGGTCTGCCCGCTGGCCACGTCGTAGGCCCACAGGTCCAGCCGGTTCTTGTCGTCGTCCTTGCCGCGCAGGAAGGTCACGCGCGAACCGTCGGGCGCGACCTTGGCCTTCATCAGCGACGGGCCGGACAGCGGTGCGTCGCCGGCCAGCGCCTCCAGCGTGAGCTTGACCGGCGTGTCGGTGCGGTCGGCGGCGAGGGCGGGTACGGCGGTCAGGGTCATGGCGAGCAGGCTGGCGGCGAGGCCGCGGACGATCGGTTTGTTCATGCGTTGGTCGACGGGGTTCCGAACAGGTTCTTGCGCACTTCCGGCGTCAGTTCGCGCTCCACGCGGTGCTGTTCGCCGACGGCGTAGGCGCGCTGCGTGGCCGGGCGGCGCTCGATGGCCGCATGCCAGCGGCGCACGTTCGCGAACGGCTCCATGTCCAGCGGCGCCTTGGTGTAGGGATTGATCCACGGATAGATCGCCATGTCGGCGATGGAGTACATGTCCGCGGCGACGAACTCGCGGCCTTCCAGGCGCCTGTCGAGCACGCCCAGCAGGCGCTGCGCCTCACGCTTGTAGCGGTCCTTGGCGTAGGGAAGGTCTTCCGGCGCGTACACGTGGAAGTGGCCGTACTGGCCGGTCATCGGCCCCAGTCCGCCGATCTGCCAGTGCAGCCACTGGCTGACCTCGGTGCGCCCGCGCGTGTCGGCGGGCACAAAGCGCCCGGTCTTGTTGGCCAGGTACGCGAGGATGGCGCCCGATTCGAACACGCTGATCGGCTCGCCGCCGTCCTCCGGCTCGCGGTCGACGATAGCCGGCATCTTGTTGTTCGGCGAGATCTTCAGGAACTCGGGCTTGAACTGGTCGCCGGCGCCGATGTCCACGGGATGGATCGTGTACGGCAGTCCGGCTTCCTCGAGGAACAGGGTGATCTTGTGGCCGTTGGGCGTGGGCCAGTAATGCAGATCGATCATGGGGGGCGGGCTCCGGTGGGGGGAGGCCCGCCAGTGTAAGGGCAGGGGCCGGCGTGCCGGCCGCGGGGCGCGGAATGCTGAATTCCGGCGGGCCTTGCGCAGGAGGTCGCCTTGGCAGGCGCGCGGCCTGGCCGCTACCCTAGCCCGCCGCTTTCGCCATCGAGCTGCACCGCATGTCCGAAACCCGCCAGTCCTCCCTCAACCCGCTGCCCGCCCTGATCTTCTCGTCGCGCTGGCTGCAGTTGCCGCTGTACCTGGGCCTGATCGTCGCGCAAGGCGTGTACGTGGTGCTGTTCCTGAAGGAACTGTGGCACCTGATGCTGCACGCCACCGAGTGGACCGAGCAGCAGATCATGCTGATGGTGCTCGGCCTGATCGACGTGGTGATGATCTCCAACCTGCTCATCATGGTGATCGTCGGCGGCTACGAGACCTTCGTCAGCCGCATGAACCTGCAGGGCCATCCCGACCAGCCCGAGTGGCTCTCTCACGTGAACGCCTCCGTGCTGAAGGTCAAGCTGGCAACGGCCATCATCGGCATCTCGTCGATCCACCTGCTGAAGACCTTCATCAACGCGGCGGCCTACGACGAGAAGACGATCATTGCGCAGACCGGCATCCACGTCACCTTCCTGCTTTCCGCGCTCGCCATCGCGGCGGCGGACCGCATCATGCCGGCAGTGCATCCGAAGGAACACGCATGAGCGCCATCCAGCGCGAGCACCTCGTGCAGAGCGTCGCCGACGCACTGCAGTTCATCTCCTACTACCACCCGGCCGACTACATCCGCGCCCTCGGCCGCGCCTACGAGCGCGAGCAGTCGCCGGCGGCGAAGGACGCCATCGCGCAGATCCTCACCAACTCGCGCATGTGCGCCGAGGGCCACCGGCCGATCTGCCAGGACAC
>NZ_DASRTS010000062.1:0-19111 GCF_035655815.1 Lysobacter sp. | reverse complement strand
CACTTCCATACGGTCGAGCAGCGGCGGCGGAATGTTCAGCGAGTTCGACGTCGCCACGAACATCACGTCGGACAGGTCGAAGTCGACCTCGATGTAGTGGTCCTGGAAGGTGTGGTTCTGTTCCGGGTCCAGCACCTCGAGCAGCGCCGACGACGGATCGCCGCGGAAATCCTGGCCCATCTTGTCGATCTCGTCGAGCAGGAAGAGCGGATTGCGCACGCCGACCTTGGACAGGCTCTGCAGGATCTTGCCCGGCATCGACCCGATGTAGGTCCGGCGGTGGCCGCGAATCTCGGCCTCGTCGCGCACGCCGCCCAGCGACATGCGCACGAACTTGCGATTGGTCGCCTTGGCGATCGACTGGCCCAGCGAGGTCTTGCCCACGCCCGGCGGTCCTACCAGGCACAGGATCGGCCCGCGCATCTGCTTCACGCGCGACTGCACGGCGAGGTATTCGAGGATGCGCTCCTTGACCTTCTCGAGCCCGAAGTGGTCGGCGTCGAGTACTTCCTGCGCGGCCTTGAGGTCCTTGCGCACCTTGGTGCGCTTCTTCCACGGCACGCCCAGCAGCCAGTCGAGGTAGTTGCGCACGACCGCCGCCTCGGCGGACATCGGCGACATCTGCTTGAGCTTGTTGAGCTCGGCCTTGGCCTTGGCTTCCACCGGCTTGGGCATGCCGGCTTCGGCGATCTTGCGGGTCAGCTCGTCGATGTCGTTGGGCGCGTCATCGATCTCGCCGAGCTCCTTCTGGATCGCCTTCATCTGTTCGTTGAGGTAGTACTCGCGCTGGCTCTTCTCCATCTGCGACTTCACGCGGCCGCGGATGCGCTTCTCCAGCTGCTGCACATCGATCTCGCCATCGACGAGGCCGACCAGGAGTTCCAGGCGCGCGCCGACGCCGTGCGTCTCCAGCAGCTTCTGCTTGTCGCCAATCCGCACGCCCAGGTGCGCCGCGATGGTGTCGGCCAGGCGTCCCGGCTCGTCGATGCCGGAGAGCGTCTGCATCAGTTCCGGCGGCAACTTGCGATTGGTCTTCACGTACTGCTCGAACAGGCCCATCAGCGAACGTGCGATCGCTTCGATCTCGCGCTCTTCGCGGTCGCTGTCCGGCTCGATCACTTCGGCCTGCCCGTGGAGTGCGCCGTCCTGCTCGACGACGTCGTGCACGTTCACGCGCGAAACGCCTTCGACCAGCACCTTGATCGTGCCGTCGGGCAGCTTGAGCAACTGCAGCACCTGCGCCAGGGTGCCGACCTTGTAGAGATCGCCGGCGCGCGGGTCGTCGGTCTCGGCCGACTTCTGCGCGACCAGCAGGATGCGCTTGTCCGATTCCATCGCCAGATCGAGCGCGTGGATCGACTTGTCCCGACCGACGAACAGCGGGATCACCATGTGCGGAAACACCACGACATCGCGCAGTGGCAGCACTGGCAGGTTCAGCGTCTCGTGTCCGTGGGAATGAGGCATGGGGGGACTCCGGAAAACCGATGAGGGCGGCGGGCGCCCTGGGAAGGATGGGCGTCGGGGCCCATGGCGACGGTTATGGGGTCCGCCGCGAACGGATGCAAGCGGCCCGCAGCCTATGCTGCGGGCCGGTGGCATTTATCCATTGTGAATCAGGCGTTTAGACCGGAAAAACGTCGGTCGCAGATGGCCTGCGACGCCGCGACGCCGGTCACGCCTCAGTCGGCCGAGGCGACCTTGGGGGCGGCCGGCGGGGACTGGTAGATCAGGTACGGCTCGGTCTTGTGATCGATCACCGATTCGTCGACTACCACCTTGCTGACGTTCTCCAGCGACGGCAGCTCGTACATGGTGTCCAGCAGCACCGACTCCACGATCGTGCGCAATCCGCGCGCGCCGGTCTTGCGCTTGAGCGCCTTGCGGGCGATCGCGGACAGCGCGTCCGGACGGAACTCGAGTTCCACGCCTTCCATCTCGAACAGCTTCTTGAACTGCTTGGTGATGGCGTTCTTGGGCTCCGTCAGGATCTTGACCAGCGCGGGCTCGTCAAGCTCCTCCAGCGTCGCCACCACCGGCAGGCGGCCGACGAACTCGGGGATCAGGCCGAACTTGATCAGGTCCTCCGGCTCCACGTCCGCCAGCAGCTTGCCGACGTCGTTCTTGCGCTCGCTGCTCTTGACCTTCGCGCCGAAGCCGATGCCGCCGGCCTCCGTGCTGCGCTGCTGGATGATCTTGTCCAGGCCGGCGAACGCACCACCCACCACGAACAGGATGTTGCGCGTGTCGACCTGCAGGAATTCCTGCTGCGGGTGCTTGCGTCCACCCTGAGGCGGCACGGACGCGACGGTACCTTCGATCAGCTTCAGCAATGCCTGCTGGACGCCCTCGCCCGACACGTCGCGCGTGATCGACGGGTTGTCGCTCTTGCGCGAGATCTTGTCGATCTCGTCGATGTACACGATGCCCTGCTGCGCCTTTTCGACGTCGTAGTCGCACTTCTGCAGCAGCTTCTGGATGATGTTCTCCACGTCCTCGCCGACGTAGCCGGCTTCGGTGAGCGTGGTGGCATCGGCAATGGTGAACGGCACGTTGAGCAGGCGCGCCAGCGTCTCGGCCAGCAGCGTCTTGCCCGAGCCGGTCGGGCCGACCAGCAGGATGTTCGACTTGGCCAGTTCGACGTCGTCGTTCTTCTGCCGGCTCTCGATGCGCTTGTAGTGGTTGTACACGGCGACCGCGAGCGTGCGCTTGGCGCGCTGCTGCCCGATCACGTACTGATCGAGCACGTCGAGGATCTCGCGCGGCTTGGGCAGGTGGCTACGGGCCGACTGTGCCTTCTCCTCGAGCTCCTCGCGGATGATGTCGTTGCACAGCTCGACGCATTCGTCGCAGATGAACACACTCGGGCCCGCGATGAGCTTGCGGACCTCGTGCTGGCTTTTCCCGCAGAACGAGCAGTAGAGGATCTTGTTGCTGTCGCCGGTGCTGCGGCCCTGTCGGTCGTCGCTCATGCTTGTGCCCAAATGGTGCTCGTGTCTTGAACTCGCTGGCCGAAAGCTTGTCGAGGCCCGACGCGTTCAGGTGCTGCGGCCCGAGGATAACACAGCGATCCGGCCCGCCCCGCGGGCCGGATCACAGGCCGGATAATTCGAGAAATCAATGACCTGGCGATGAGGTCAGCCCGCCTGGATCGAGTCTTCCGGCCGCCGCTCGAGGACCTGGTCGACCAGACCGTACTCGCGGGCCGCCTCGGCGCTCTTGAAGTTGTCGCGCTCGGTGTCGCGGGCGATGGTTTCCAGCGCCTGGCCGGTGTGCTTGGCGAGGATCTCGTTCAGGCGCTGGCGCAGGGTCAGGATCTCGCGGGCGTGGATGTCGATGTCCGTCGCCTGGCCCTGGAAGCCGCCCAGCGGCTGGTGGATCATCACGCGCGAGTTCGGCAGCGCGTAGCGCTTGCCCTTTGCGCCGGCCGCCAGCAGCAGCGCGCCCATCGAGGCGGCCTGGCCGACGCAGATGGTGCTCACGTCCGGCTTGATGTACTGCATGGTGTCGTAGATCGCTAGGCCCGCGGTAACCACGCCGCCCGGGGAGTTGATGTACAGGCTGATGTCCTTCTCGGGGTTCTCGGCCTCGAGGAACAGCATCTGCGCCACGATCACGTTGGCGACGTGGTCGTCCACGCCTCCCACCAGGAAGATCACGCGCTCCTTCAACAGGCGCGAATAGATGTCGTAAGCGCGCTCGCCGCGGCTGGTCTGCTCGACCACCATCGGCACGAGATTCAAGGCTTTGGTCAGGTTGTCCATGTTCGACGGCCCTTCGGGCTGGATATCAGAGGCGCTTACAGGAAGCGAGGTCCGGTCAACTTGGGGCCAACCGCACCGGAGCGCAAGGGGCGCGTCCTTTCGGGCGAACGGGGCCGCGAATTGCGCGGCCCCGCAGCGGACTTACTGGCGGATCGCCTCGTTGAACGAGAGCGGCTGCTCGATGTGCTGGGCACGCTCGGCGATCCAGTCAATCACCTGTTCTTCCATCACGCGGGCCTGCAGGCCGGACATCAGCTGCGCGTCGTTGCGGTACAGCTCGATGACCTGCTGCGGCTCCTCGTAGGTCGAGGCGATCAGGTTCATGGTTTCGTTCAGGCGCTTGGGATCCAAGCGCAGCTCGTTGCGGCGGGCGATCTCGCCCACGAGCAGGCCGACCAGCACGCGCTTGCGCGCCGCATCCATGAAGCCCATGTGCGCATCGGCGGGGATCTCGCCGACGGCACGGCCTTGGCGGCGCGCGGCGTCGATGGTCTGCGCGGCCATGTTGCGGGCTTCGGCCTCGACCAGCTTCGGCGGCATTTCGACGTGCGAGTAGACAGCGATCAGCTGCTCGCCGACTTCACGACGCAGGCGCGTCATCAGGGCGCCCTTCAGTTCGCGTTCCAGGTTGGAGCGGATGTCGGCGCGGAACTGGTCCATCTGGCCGCTGCGCACACCGAAGCTCTTGATGAACCCCGCGTCCACTTCCGGCAGCACCGGCTCGGACACCTTGGTGGCCTTCAGGTGCACCTGCACCGTCTTGCCGGCGAACTGCGGCACGCGCCAGTCGGCCGGGAAATCGACTGCCACAACCTTTTCCTCGCCGGCCTTCATGCCGACCAGCGCCGACTCGATGGCCGGGAACATGGCCGCCGAGCCAATCACGGTGGCGCCGCGTTCGACGCCCTCCGCCGGGAGGCGCTCGCCGCCGACTTCGGAGAACGTCTCCACCTCCACGGCGTCGCCGATGGCGGCTTCGCGCTCCACGGCAGCCCAGGCGCGGCGCTGCAGGCGCAGGTTCTCGATCATCGCGTCGATGTCGGCCTCGGTCACTTCCGAGACATGCCGCACCACGTTGAGCTTGGCGACGTCGATGTCGCCGAAATCCGGAACGACTTCGAACGTGGCGACGTAGGACAGTTCGCTTTCGGCGGCGGGCACGATCTGCGGGTTGCCGGCCACCTGCAACGACTCCTGGCGGATGGCGTTGCTGAAGCCTTCGCGTAGCAGGCCGTCCAGCACTTCGGCCCGGACCTGCGCGCCGAAGCGCTGCTCGATCACCTTGGCCGGCACCTTGCCGGGACGGAATCCCTTGATCTTGGCGCCCCGCGAGATCTCGCGCAGGCGGCCGCCGACCTGGGCCTCCAGACGATCCGCCGGGAGGCTGAAAGTCATGCGGCGTTCGAGGTTGCCGAGCGATTCGACCGAAACTTGCATATCCACTCCTGCCGCCGCGGCACCCCGGCCACGGCACGATGTTGATGATCCTGTCCGACCGCAAACGGGCGACGAGCACACTCGCCGGCCAGCGGAACGCAGTAGTTTGGCCGATTACGGGGCGCTCCGCCAGCGCGGCGGAGGTCCTGCGGCGACCAGGGAAATCCTTGTCGGAAGCCCCTGTCCCGGCCGCCAGACGCGTTACTCGCGAGCGCCCGCCCGATGTCGCCAGCCGCCATTTATTGACGGAGGCTGGTGCGAAAGGCGGGACTCGAACCCGCACGCCTTGCGGCACTGGAACCTAAATCCAGGGCGTCTACCAATTCCGCCACTTTCGCTTTTGCTGGGCCGGGCCGGGACCTGGCGCTCCCGCGCGGGCGCATTCTAGGCCGCGGGTGCGGAAAAGAAAAAAGCACCTGGGGGACCAGGTGCTTTCCGGATTGGTGGGCCGTCAAGGATTCGAACCTTGGACCTATTGATTAAGAGTCAACTGCTCTACCAACTGAGCTAACGGCCCGGAACAACTTAGGGGCGAAATCATAACAACAAAAATCGATCTCGCCAACAATCTGGGGTGGCTGAGGGGACTCGAACCCCCGACAACTGGAATCACAATCCAGTACTCTAACCAACTGAGCTACAGCCACCATAAAGCTTGTTTTCGTGGTGTTTCTGGCGCGCCCGGCGGGACTCGAACCCACAACCACCGGCTTAGAAGGCCGGTGCTCTATCCGGTTGAGCTACGGGCGCCAGCCTTACATCTTAACTGACACCGTCGCCGCTACCGTCGGTCGAGCACTCGTCTGGATGGTCGGGGCAGAGGGATTCGAACCCACGACATCCAGCTCCCAAAGCTGGCGCTCTACCAGGCTGAGCTATACCCCGAGTCCGGGACTTCCGTTGCGCGCCAACGCCGCGAAAGGCCGGGTATTTTGGTCGCAGCCACCCCGGCTGTCAACGACGCATGTGCGACCGCGGCCTTGTATCCTCCCTGTGTTCACAAACCACGCATGGACACGGGGAGAACGCATGCGCAGCGGCAATCCGGCACTGAAGGAATCCACTTTTCTCGACCTGGCCAGCGGCACCGTCGTGCGCCGCGACGGCGACGCGATGACGCTCACCGGCACGGTCAACAAGACCGGACTGCTGTTGCTGCTGAGCGTCATCACCGCGACGTTCGCCTGGAACCAGATCGAGTTCACTCCGGCGGGCGCCGTGGGCGCCGGCCCGTACGTCTGGGGCGGCGCGCTGGGCGGCCTGGTGCTGGCGCTGGTCACCGTCTTCAAGAAGGAATGGTCGCCGGTCACCGCACCGCTCTACGCGCTGGTGGAAGGCTTCTTCCTGGGCGCGATCTCGGCGATGTACAACCACCTGTACGAAGGCATCGTCCTGCAGGCCGTGATGCTGACCTTCGGCACGATGTTCGCGCTGCTGTTCGCCTACCGTTCCGGCCTGGTCAGGGCGACCGAGAACTTCAAGCTCGGCGTGGCCGCCGCGACTGGCGGCATCGCCCTGCTCTACCTGGTGACGATCGTCCTGGGGTTCTTCGACATCCGCGTGCCATACATCCACGAGTCCGGCCTGATCGGCATCGGCTTCAGCCTGTTCGTGGTGGTGATCGCGGCGCTGAACCTGGTGCTGGATTTCGATTTCATCGAAACCGGCGTCGAACAGAACGCACCGAAGTACATGGAGTGGTACGGCGCCTTCGGCCTGATGGTCACGCTGGTGTGGCTGTACGTCGAATTCCTGCGCCTGCTGGCGAAGCTGCAGTCGCGCGACTGACCTGCGCGCAAACGATGCAACGAAGGGCGCGGAGCGATCCGCGCCCTTCGCGTTTTCAGGAGGCTGCGTCCGCGCGTGCCGCCATGGTCTTCCGTGCAGGCCACAGCATCGCGACGATCGTGATGACGCCGAGCAACCAGCTGTAGTGGACGTTGCCGGCCAGCGCCAGCGGCGACACCGCGCCGAGCGAGGCTGCCAGCAGGATCTGCGCGCCGTACGGGAGCACGCCCTGGGTGACGCAGGCGAAGATGTCGAGCACGCTGGCCGCGCGCGCCGGCGGCACGCCGTGCTGCTGCGCGATGTCGCGTGCGAGGCCACCGCTGATCAGGATGGCGACGGTGTTGTTGGCGGTGAACACGTCGGTGGTGGCCGACAACGTCGCGATGCTGATCTCGCCGGCACGGCGGCTACGATGCCCACGCGCGAAGCGACTGATCACGCCAGCCAGCCAGGCCAGCCCGCCGGTGGCCTTCATCAGCGCACCCAGTCCGCCGACCAGCAGCGACAGCAGGGTGATTTCCACCATGCTCTCGAAGCCTTCCCAGATGTGCGTGGCATATGCGGCGACGCCGAAATCGTCGGCGAAGAACGCGCCGAACAGACCCGCGATGACCAGCCCGATGCTCAGCACGATGATCACGTCGACACCAACCATCGCAAGGCCCAGCACGATCACGTACGGAATGATCAGCCAGGGCGAAACCGGATCGAGGTTCTGCACCGGCGCGGTCTCGCCGATGAAGCCCAGCACGACCACGGTCACCAGTGCGGCCGGCAGGGCCAGCTTGAAGTTTTCGCGGAACTTCTCGCGCATGGTGCATCCCTGCGTGCGGCTGGCGACGATGGCGGTGTCGGAGATGACCGACAGGTTGTCGCCGAAGGTGGCGCCGCCGATCACCGCACCCAGGACCAGCGCCCGGTCCAGTCCCGATGCGTCGGACACGCCCAGCGCGATGGGAGCGACCGCGGCGATCGTTCCCATCGAGGTGCCCAGCGATAGCGAGATGAAGCCGGCGACCACGAACAGGCCCGGGAGCAGCAGTGCCGGATGCACGTGTCCGATGCCCAGCGCGACGATCGCGTCGACCGCGCCGATCGCCTTGGACACCTCGACGAAGCCGCCCGCCAGCAGGAAGATCAGGCACATCAGCACCACGTTGTGGTCGCCCATGCCCGACAGCAGCGTCTCCAGCGGCTTGATCTCCCGGCGCCAGGCGATGAACGCCGCCAGCGCCAGCGCCGGCAGGATCGCCACCGGCGCCCGCAGCTGGTAGAAGCCCATCGCCTCACCGTGGCTGGTGAAGTACAGGCCGGCGCCGAAGAACAGCGCCAGGAACACCAGCAGCGGCGTCAGCGCCAAGGCGCTTGGCCGGACGGGTTGATTCATCTCTTTATCCGAATGAATTAGAAGCGGGCGAATTCTGACGTCCGGCCGGGGCGCTGTCGACCCCACGGACGGAACACAGGCCGAGCATGCGCGCGCGCAGTCCCCGATGGCGTTGCGACCCCGGAAAAGCAGACGGGGCGCCGAAGCGCCCCGTCACGAACAGCCCTGGCCCGCCGCGTCAGATGCGGCTGGCGATGGCGCGTGCGAACGACATCGTGTTGCCGGTGCCGCCCAGGTCCGGGGTCAGCGAATCCTTTGCTTCCAGCGTTGCGACAATGGCTTCGCGCAGCGCGGTGGCCTTCTCAGGCTGGCCCAGGTGGTCGAGCATCTGCGCGGCGCCCAGCAACAGCGCGCACGGGTTGGCGATGCCCTTGCCGGCGATGTCCGGCGCGGAGCCGTGCACGGCCTCGAAGATCGCCGCGTCGGTACCGATGTTGGCGCCCGGCGCGAGGCCGAGGCCCCCGACCAGGCCGGCGCACAGGTCGGAGATGATGTCGCCGAACAGGTTGGTCGTGACGATGATGTCGAACTGCTCCGGACGCATCACCAGCTGCATGCAGGTGTTGTCCACGATCATCTCGTTGCACTCGATGTCCGGGTACTCGGCCGCGACCGCGCGCGCGGTCTTGAGGAACAGGCCGGACGTTGACTTGAGGATGTTGGCCTTGTGCACGACCGTGACCTTCTTGCGGCCGGTGCGGCGCGCCAGTTCGAAGGCGTAGCGCACGATGCGCTCGGAGCCGCGGCGGGTCACCTTCTGCGTCAGCAGAGCGGTTTCGCCATCTTCCGACAGCGACTGGCCTTCGCCGATATAGGCGCCCTCGGTGTTCTCGCGAACAGTGATCAGGTCGACGCCGGTCGGGAAGCGCGACTTGGTGTTCGGGAACGACTTGGCCGGACGCACGTTGGCGTACAGGTCGAAGCGCTTGCGCAGCTCGACGTTGATCGAGCTGAAGCCCTCGCCGACCGGCGTGGTCAGCGGGCTCTTGAGCGCGATGCGGTTCTTGCGGATCGAGTCGAGCGTGGCCTGCGGCAGCAGCTCGCCGTGCTTCTCGAGCGCGACCAGGCCGGCATCGGCGAATTCGTACTGCAACCCGAGGTTCATCGAGTCCAGCACCTGCAAGGTGGCGTCCATGATCTCCGGGCCAATGCCATCGCCACGGATGACCGTAATCGTCTGCGTCATAGGGGATTTCTTCCGACTTATGGGCGCGCGATACGCAAGTACGGCGCCGGATGGTGAGCCGGAGAATTATGCCGGAACCGCCCGGCCCCTGCAGGATCGGCAGGCACGCACTTGGTCGGAAGCCTGCTGGAACGCGCCTGGAAGCGCTCCCGGCGGTTACCGGGAGCGTGAAGACGACGTGGGATCAGCCGTGGTCGTGGCCGGCCGGCGCGGCAGCCTCGCCCTGCTCCAGGCGGTCCAGGAAGTCCACCGCGCGCCGCAGGTGAGGGATCACGATGGAGCCCCCGACCACCAGGCCCACCGAGAACGCCTCGAACATCTCGTCACGGTTCACGCCGGCCTCCTTGCACTGGGCGACGTGGTAGCTGATGCAGTCGTCGCAGCGCAGCACCAGCGAGGCGACCAGGCCCAGCAGCTCCTTGGTCTTCACGTCGAGCGCGCCGGCCTGGTAGGTCTGCGTGTCCAGCGCGAAGAAGCGGCGCACGACCTGGTTCGGCTCGGCCAGGATGCGCTCGTTCATGCGCTTGCGGAACGCGGTGAACTCGGCGACGCGGTCGTTAGTTTCGTTGCTCATGGAAGGTCCGGATGGGAGTGCGGCGCCTATGATGCGGCCCGCTTGAGGGGGCGTGCCATCGCGACGTGGCTGCCGGCAGCGGCAACCTTGCGGCGTACCGGCGGATGGCGGCGGGACCCGCCGCGGTTGCGTCAGCCCGCGAGCAGCGGCTCCAGCCCGCCAGCGCGATGCAGCGCGATCATGTCGTCGTAGCCGCCCACGTGCGTGCCGCCGATGAAGATCTGCGGGACGCTGGTGCGCCTGGCGCGCGCGATCATCGTCTCGCGCTGCGCAGGGTCCAGGTCGATGCGGATCTCAGTCCAGCTGCGGCCCTTGCTCTTGAGGAAATTCTTGGCCGCGACGCAATACGGGCAGATCGCGGTGGTATAGATGACGATCTCGGGCGTGCCGGAACCTGCGGTGCTGGTATCGGACACGGAAGCGGTATTGCTCAAGGGACCTCCTGCATGAACTCGGCGATGCGGCTGTGGTCGAATATGGGACCGGTCCGGGGCCATTTCCACCCCGCGCACGGAACGGTGAATGACCGCGGATGTGCGCACGGGGGGATTAACTGGCGATTCATCCCGGGTGTCGACCCGGCCCGCATGCTCCGTTCGCGCCCGGAATGCTCCTGCCCCTGAGGAACGGCTCACTTGCGTCGAATCGCCCTGCTCACCGCCGCACTGACCCTCGCCGTCGCCAGCGTCTGTTCGCCGGCGCAGGAGTCGAACCTGCCCGACATCGGCTCCTCGGCGGGCGAGTTGCTGTCGCCGCGGCAGCAGGAGGAATACGGCGCGATGATGCTGGCTCAGCTGCGCCACTACGACTACCTGCTCGAAGACCCGCTCATCGACAGCTGGCTCGATACGCTGGGCACGCGCCTGGCCGCGCACAGCGACCGGCCGCGGCAACCCTTTACCTTCTTCATGCTCCGCGAGCGGCAGATCAACGCCTTCGCGACGCTGGGCGGCTACATCGGCGTCAACTCCGGCCTGATCCTGGCCGCCGATCGCGAGGACGAGGTGGCCGGCGTGCTTTCGCACGAAATCGCGCACGTCACCCAGCAACATGTGCTGCGCGGCGCCGAACGCGCGCAGCGCGACCAGTTGCCGATCCTGCTGGCCATGCTCGGCGCGATCGTCGCGGCGCAGGCCGCGGGCGGAAACTCCTCGGACGATGCCGCACAGGCAGCGATGGCCGGCGCGATGGGCCTGATGCAGCAGCGCCAGATCAACTACACCCGCTCCAACGAATCCGAGGCCGACCGCCTCGGCATCCAGACGCTGGCCCGCACCGGTTACGACCCCGAGGCCATGGCGGATTTCTTCGCGACCATGCAGGCGCGCTCGCGCAGCAACGGCGCGAACTACTGGGGCGAGTCGCCGGACTGGCTGATGACCCATCCGGTCACCATCACCCGCATCACCGAGGCGAAGGACCGTGCCGAGCGCATCCGCCGCGAGAACGGCACCTCCGAGGTCTGCGTGCGCGACCCGGAAGGTCCGGACCAGTGTTCCAAGGAGTCCGCCCCGCGCCCGCAGCTGCCCAGCGACGGCACGATCAACCCGCTGTTGCCGCCCAACCTGGCGGCCAGCCTGGCGCCCGCCATCTCCGACGTGGGCACCGGCCGTTTCGACTACGCGCGCGAACGCCTGCGCGTGCTCAGCGCCAACACTGCGAGCGACGCGATCCGCGAGTACGAGCGCATGGGCGACGCCGGCAAGCAGACCGACGCACAGCGCTATGGCCTGGCATTCGCGCGCATGCGGGCGAACCAGCCGGCCGCCGCCGCGGCGGAGTTCGAGAAACTGCTGCAGCGCCATCCCGGCGACCAGTGGCTCACGCTGGCCCTGGCCGAGGCCGAGTCCCGCAGTGGCAAGGCCGCATCGGCCGACGCGCGGTTCGAATCGCTGCTGCGGCAGACGCCGCACAACCGCGCGGTGATCCTGACCTACGCGGACGTGCTGGCGGAGCGGAACACCATCGAAGCCGGCAAGCGTGCGCAGGCGATCCTGCGGCCGCTGATGGGCGGGGCCGGCCAGGACGCCGTGTTCCAGCGCGTGTTCGCACGGGCCTGCGAGATCGCCGGCGACCCGGTGCGCGCGGGCGAAGCCTACGCCGAGGCGGCCTATCTGAACGGCCGGCCGGAGCAGGCGCTGGTGCAGCTCAACACGCTCAAGCGACGGCCCGACCTGGACTACTACGCCCGCGCACGCATCGAGGCACGCATCGCCGCCATCACGCCGACCGTGCTGGAGTTGAAACGCCAGGGCATCCGCGACGAGGATCTGCGTCGTCAATGACGACCGTCCGATGACGGTGTCATGCAGTGGTCATAAAACGGTAGTGTACTGACGCGGCTTCCAAGGCCCCTCCAGCCTCCCCCCGGTGACCGCGTGCAGAAGCGCATCCTGATAGTCGAAGACGAACCCGCCATCCGCGACATGGTGTCCTTCGCCCTGCGCAAGGGCGAGTACGAACCCATCCATGCCGGCGACGCCCGCGAGGCGCAGGCCGCCATCGCCGACCGCGTGCCCGACCTGATCCTGCTGGACTGGATGCTGCCCGGCACCAGCGGCCTGGAGCTGGCGCGGCGCTGGCGCAAGGACCAGCTGACGCGCGAGGTCCCGATCATCATGCTCACCGCCCGCGGCGAGGAGAACGACCGCGTGGGCGGCCTCGAGGCCGGCGTGGACGATTACGTGGTCAAGCCGTTCTCGGCACGCGAACTGCTGGCACGCATCCGTGCGGTGCTGCGCCGGTCGCGCGAGGACGACGAGGACGGCAGCGTGGCGGTCGGCCCGCTGCGCATCGACGGTGCCGCGCACCGTGTGTTCGCGCACGCCGGCGACGGCGACCAGGCCGTGCAGATCGGTCCCACCGAATACCGCCTGCTGCATTTCTTCATGACCCACCCCGAGCGCGTGTACACGCGCACCCAGCTGCTGGACCACGTCTGGGGCGGCAGCGTGTACGTGGAGGAACGCACGGTCGACGTGCATATCCGCCGCCTGCGCAAGACGCTCGAACCGCATCAGCTCGACGGCATGGTCCAGACCGTGCGCGGCGCGGGCTATCGCTTCTCGGCCTCGGTGGAGGCATGAACGCAGTGGAGAGTGGAGAGAAGTGAGAAATGGGTTAACGATCGACGGCTTTACTCGTTTCCCACTTCTCATCACTCTTTCCTGACCTATGCCACCCCGCGCCCGCTCCGCCTGGCTCCGCACGCTCGGACAGCTCGCATTGATCCTGGCGGGTGCGGCGGCCGTGGGTGTCCTGCTGGGCTATCCGTGGCCGGTGATCACGCTGGCCGCGCTGGGCGTGGTGGCCTGGCATTACTGGCGGTTGCGCAACGTGCTGCTGCGGCTGACCGCGCGGCAGCGCCTCAGCCCGCCACTGGGCGAAGGCATCTGGAACGAACTCGACCGCCTGCTCTACCGCAGCCAGTCGGAAATGCGCGCGCGCAAGAAGCGCCTGATCGAGATGCTGCGCGCCTATCGCGCCGCCGCGGCCGCGATGCCCGACGCGATCGTCGTGGTGGAACGCAACACCCAGCGCATCCAGTGGTTCAACCACTCGGCCAACAGCCTGCTGCAGCTGCGCTACCCACGCGACCTCGGCGCGCCGCTGGCCGACCGCCTGCAGCCGCTGCAGCTCTCGCACTGGCTGGCTTCCGGCCGCAACGCCGAGACGCTGGAAATCGCCTCGCCGTGGAATCCGGCGGTGACACTCAGCCTGCGCCTGATCCCCTATTCCGACGACCTGTGGATGCTGGTGGCGCGCGACGTGAGCCGCCTGCTGCAGCTGGAGCAGATGCGCCGCGACTTCGTCGCCAACGTCTCGCACGAGCTGCGCACGCCGCTGACCGTGGTGCACGGCTATCTCGACATGCTCGATCCGGACGAACATCCGGACTGGGCACCGATGCTCGCCGAGATGCAGCGGCAGTCGCAGCGCATGACCCAGTTGGTCGAAGACCTGCTGATGCTGTCGCGCCTGGAATCGCAGGACAGCCTGCCCGCCGAGGAAACCGTCGCGATGGCGCCGATGCTGGCGACATTGCGCCGCGAAGCGAGCGCACTCAGCCAGGGCCGGCACGAGGTGGTCGTGGAGGACAGTGCGGGCGTGGACCTGTGGGGTTCCAACAAGGAACTGCACAGCGCGTTCTCCAACCTGGTCAGCAACGCCGTGCGCTACACGCCGGCCGGCGGCACCATCCGCGTGCGCTTCCGCCCCGAGGGCAAGGGAGCCGTGCTGGAGGTCATCGACAGCGGCTATGGCATCCCCGCCGCGCACCTGCCCCGCATCACCGAACGTTTCTACCGCGTCTCGACCAGCCGCTCGCGCGAAAGCGGCGGCACCGGTCTGGGACTGTCCATCGTCAAGCACGTGCTCAACCTGCACCAGGCCCGGCTGGACATCACCAGCGAGGTCGGTCGCGGCAGCACGTTCTCCTGCCATTTCGGCGCCGACCGCGTGCGTCCGCGCGAGGATCTCGCCATGGAGGCTCTGCCATGAATGCCGCCGCCCTCGATTCCGTCGCCGACAGCGATCCGCTGCGCGACAACAGCCTGTCGTTCAACCGCGAGCTGTCGCAGCTGGACTTCAACTTCCGCGTGCTCGCGCAGGCGCAGGATCCGCAGATGCCGCTGCTGGAGCGGCTGCGCTACCTGTGCATCTCGTGCACCAACCTGGACGAGTTCTTCGAGATCCGCGCCGGCACGCTGCGCCACGCGCAGGACCTGGGCCTGGTGACCGGCCCGGACGGGCTGTCGCCGGCCACGGTGCTTGCGCGCATCCACGAGCGCGCCGCCAAGCTGGTGGCAGCCCAGTACGAATGCTGGAACCACGTGCTCCGCCCGGCGCTGGCCGAGGCCGGCGTGCGCGTGATGCATCGCGACGGCTGGAGCGAGCAACAGACGCAGTGGCTGCGCGAGTACTTCCGCGACGAGATCATGCCGGTGCTGTCGCCGCTGGGCCTGGATCCGGCGCATCCGTTCCCGAAGATCCTCAACAAGTCGCTCAACATCGTCGTGGTGCTGAAGGGCAAGGACGCGTTCGGCCGCGAAGGCCATCTCGCCATCGTGCGCGCGCCGCGCTCGCTGCCGCGCATCATCCAGATTCCGGAAGAGGTGTCCGGCGGCACGCACGACTTCGTGTTCCTGTCGGCCGTGCTGTCGGCGTTCGTCGACGAACTGTTCCCGGGCATGCAGGTCAAGGGCGCGTACCAGTTCCGCGTGACGCGCAATTCCGAACTCATCCTGGACGAGGATGAAGTCGAGAACCTCGCGCTGGCGCTGCGCGACGAACTCGTCGGCCGCGGTTACCTGCGCGCGGTGCGCCTGGAGATCGCCGAGCAGTGCCCGGACGAGATCGTCCGCACGCTGCTGGAGAACTTCGACCTGACCGAGAATGCGGTCTACCGCATCAACGGGCCGGTCAACCTCAACCGCGTCATCCAGGTCTACGACCTGGTGCAGCGCCCGGAGCTGAAGTTCCCGCCGTTCCAGCCGCGCCTGCTGCAGGGCGTGGAGGCCATGTTCGACAAGATGGCCGAGGGCGACGTGCTGCTGCACCATCCCTTCGACTCGTTCACGCCAGTGCTCGAGTTGCTCAAGCAGGCGGCCGAAGATCCCAACGTACTGGCCATCAAGCAGACGCTGTACCGCACGGGCAAGGAGTCGCCGATTGTCGACAGCCTGGTGCAGGCCGCGCGCAACGGCAAGGACGTGACCGTGGTGGTCGAACTGCGCGCGCGCTTCGACGAAGAGGCCAATCTGGGCCTGGCCGACCGCCTGCAGGACGCCGGCGTGCAGGTGGTGTACGGCGTGGTGGGCTACAAGACGCACGCCAAGATGATGCTCATCGTGCGCCGCGAAGGCCGCAAGCTGCGCCGCTACGTGCACCTGGGCACCGGCAACTACCACAGCGGCACGGCGCGCGTGTACACGGACTTCGGCCTGTTCACGGCCGATCCGGACATCGGCAACGACGTGCACCTGATCTTCCAGCAGCTCTCGGGCCTGGCGCCGTCGATCAAGCTCAAGCGGCTGCTGCAGTCGCCCTTCACGCTGCATGCGGGCGTGCTCAAGCGCATCGATCGCGAGACCCGCCATGCGAAGGCCGGCAAGCCAGCGCGCATCATCGCCAAGATGAACGCACTGAACGAGCCGCAGGTCGTGCGCGCGCTTTACCAGGCGTCGCAGGCAGGCGTGCAGATCGACCTGATCGTGCGCGGCGCCTGCACGCTTCGCCCGGGCGTGCCGGGCATCTCCGAGAACATCCGCGTCCGTTCGATCGTCGGGCGCTTCCTCGAACACCACCGCGTGTACTGGTTCGCCAACGACGGCGCGCCGGACCTGTTCTGCTCCAGCGCCGACTGGCTGGAACGCAACCTGCTGCGGCGGATCGAGACAGGCTTCCCGATCCTCTCGCCCGAGCTGGCGCGGCGCGTCTACGACGAGGCGCTGGCCAACTACCTGGCCGACAACCTCAGCGCGTGGGAGCTGCAATCCGACGGCGAATACGCGCGCGTCCAGCCCGTGGGCGACGACGCGCCACATTCGGCACAGGCCTGCCTGCTGGACAAGATCTGCGGGTGATGGTCCGGCCGGCAGCGACCGGATCATCGAACGTGCGCCTACGGATGGACGGCGTTGCACCTTAACGGGGATCATGTACGCATGAGCGACGCCTTCCCCACCAGCAAACTGCCGCTTGCCGACGGCGATCTGCTGGCCGCCGTGGATCTGGGATCCAACAGCTTCCACATGGTCGTCGCGCGCTACGTGCTCGGCCAGCTGCGCATCGTCGACCGCCTGCGCGAAACCGTGCGCATGGCCGAAGGCCTGGACCGCAAGGGCGGCCTAACGCCGGAAGTGCGCCAGCGCGCGCTCGACTGCCTGGCGCGGTTCGGTCAGCGCATCCGCGACGTCCCGCCGCAGCGCGTGCGCGCCATCGCCACCAACACCGTGCGCCGCCTGGCGCAGCCGCAGGCGTTCCTGGTCCCGGCCGAAGCCGCGCTGGGCCATGCCATCGAAGTCGTCGCCGGCCGCGAGGAGGCGCGCCTGATCTACCTTGGCGTCGCCCATGCGCAGCCCGCGCGCCCGGGGGAGCTGCGCCTGGTGATCGACATCGGCGGTGGTTCCACCGAGTGCATCATCGGTTCGGGTTTCGAGGCGATCGAACGCGAGAGCCTGCAGGTCGGCTGCATCGCCACCACGCGCCGTTTCTTCGAGAACGGCAAGCTGTCGCGCAAGAAGTGGCGCGAGGCACTCACCGAAGTCACCGCGGAATTCCAGCAGTTCGCCGGCACCTACCGTGCGCTCGGCTGGGACGAGGCGCTGGGTGCATCGGGCACCAACAAGGCCATCGGCGAGATCTGCGCGGCGATGAAGCTGACCAAGGGCGCGGTGACCGCCGAAGCCCTGCCCGTCCTGCGCGACAGGCTGCTGCAGGCCGACCGCATCGACGCCATCGAACTGCCCGGGCTTTCCGCGGAACGGCGTCCGGTGATCGCCGGCGGCGTGTTGATCCTGGAAGCGGCGTTCGATGCGCTGGGCCTCAAGCGCATGGCCGTCAGCAAGGCCGCGATGCGCGAAGGCGTGCTGTACGACATGCTGGGCCGCGGCGGCGTGGACGATCCACGCGATGCGTCGGTCGCCGCCTTGATGCAGCGTTACGGCATCGACGATGGCCAGGCCCGGCGCGTGGTCGCCACGGCATTGCGCCTGTTCGAACAGGTCGCGCTGGCCTGGCAACTGGACGACGACGACCGCCTGATGCTGCAGCGTGCTGCCCGCCTGCACGAGCTGGGCCTGGCGATCGCGCACAGCCAATACCACGTGCACGGCGCGTACGTGGTCGAGCATTCGGATATCGCGGGCTTCTCGCAGCAGCAGCAGCGTTTCCTTGCCGCGCTGGTCCGCACGCACCGCCGCGGCATTCCCAAATCCGCGTTCGATGCCCTGCCCGATCGCCTGCTCGCTTCCGCTCGCCGGCTGGCCGCCCTGCTGCGCCTGGCCGTCCTGCTGCACCGCGCGCACGAGGCCGACCCGATTCCGCAGCTGGACGCGCGCGCGGAGGCCAACACGCTCGTCCTCACCGTATCGCGCCGCTGGCTCGACGCGCGGCCGCTGGTGCGCGCGGACCTGGAGGGCGAGCCCGACGACATGGCCGGGCTCGGCATCGCGCTTAAGCTGGACGCGGTGTAGTCACGGCGGCGCCTCAGCGCCGGAAGTAGGCCTCGATCTGCTCCAGCGACTTGCCCTTCGTCTCGGGCATGAAGAAAGCGGCGACCAGGAAGTACACCACCGTGCAGCCGGCCCAGAAGAAGAACATGCTGGCGTAGCCGTGGTGTCCCACCATCGGCAGGAACATCGCCGCGATCACCGTCGATACGAACTGGTTGATCAGCAGCGCGATGCTCATGCCGTTGGAGCGGATGCGGTTGGGCATCAGCTCCGACAGCGCCAGCCAGACGCAGACGCCCGGCCCGACGGCGAAGAACGCGACGAACACCAGGATGCAGGCGGCCACGGCCCAGCCGTGTGCCGGTGGCGGCACCGGGCCGATGCGGGCCTGTTCGATGCGCAGCGGTGCCTGCGCGGCACTGGCGGGGTCGGCGAACGGGTTCAGATGCAGTTTGCGGAAGAAGGCACCGATCACGCTGTCGGCCTGCACGGTGCCGGCGCGCTCGATGCGCAGCTCGCGATCAGTCAGGTTGTCGCTGCGCAGGGCGCGCACATTGGTGAAGTCACCATAGGCGTACGACACGGTCAGCTGCATCGGTCGGCCCTGGCTGTCGATGCCATTGCTCAGGCGCTGCCACTGCGCGTCATCCAGAACCAGTTGCAGGCCATCGCCGTTGACCGCCGCCTGCAACTGCGGCTGCACATCAGCGCGACCGCGCTCGGCCTGGAAGAACAGCGTGGCCGCGGCCAGCAGGGCCACGCAGATACCACCGCTGCCGAGCATCAGCAGGAACTTGCGGC